>NZ_BAAGZM010000286.1:0-5356 GCF_054778495.1 Hymenobacter agri | reverse complement strand
GCCGGCCGGTATCGGGCACGCTGCTCGATATGCTGGGCCGCCCCGTGCGCCAGCTTCGTACCGCCACCGACCACCTCGAAACCGCCGGCCTGGCCCCGGGCCTCTATCTGCTGAAAGCCACCGACGGCGCCACTGCCCGCCTGGCCGTGAAGTAGCCGGGCCAGTAGGTTGATAATGAAAACGCCCCGGCCGGCTGGTCGGGGCGTTTTGTTGTAGCGTGGACTCTGCGAGTCCGCGCCTGTTCTCGCCGTTCACCGGTGCGTGCGATGCGCGGACTCGCAGAGTCCACGCTACAGCAGCATGTCGCGGCAGTTGATGAACTTCTCAACCAGCAGTTCCGGCTGCTGCTCATCGAACTCGCCGAAGCCCAGCACGAAAGCCGGCGCGGGCTGCACGAATTTAATGGCTTCGTTCACCGCTTTCAAGTAGGGTGCAATGCGGTTTTTGTCGCCCTCGGCCGCGGCAAATTCCTTGTCCCAACGCAGCAATTCCGGGTCCTTGCGTACCAGGAAGGGAATGACGAAGGGGACGAACCGCCCGAAAATTGGGTTTTCGTCGGTAGTGAGGCGGGTGTCGGGCCAGACGTGGAATTCGGCGAACGAAGCCGGCGGCACGGTGACGAAGGAGGCTTTTTCCACCGTCATTTCGGCAAAGAGCTCCAAGCGGTTGGGCTGGGCGTAGAACTGCGCGTAGGCCGCGTACCACACCGTGAGGCCGGCCTGGTTCACCAGCTGGTAGGGGTGGAAGCTGCTGGCGATACCCAGGCCGCCGTGGTTGCCGATAACCAGGTTGTACAGCTCGCCAAACTTCGTTAAATCAGTTGATTGCTGGTAGGGCTGGTTGGTGAGGCCGTAGAGGTAGAAGCTGGCGAAATCGTTGAGGGACGGGCCAGCGGGGAAAGCGGGAGGGATGGTATCAGGCACGGAAAACGACGCGGGTGAGAGGAGGGAAGTAGGCCGAAAAACGGCTTTTCCGACTGCAAACCTACTTCGCAGCCCGCAACCTCGCCCCGCATCGGGCGGGACCATGTTACATTCGGCGTCCTGAATTTCCACTGCGCGTCCCATGCTGCTCACCATCTCCACCACCTACCAGCCCGCCACCGACCTCGGCTACCTGCTGCACAAGAACCCGGCGCGCCTGCAAAGCCTCGAAGTAGCCGGCGGCCAGGCCCACATCTTCTACCCCGAAGCCACCGTCGAGCGCTGCACCGCCGCCCTGCTCCTCGACCTCGACCCCGTGGGCCTCGTGCGCGGCAAGGGCGGCGCATCGGGCGAAGGCTTTGCCCTCGAGCAGTACGTGAACGACCGGCCCTACGTGGCCTCGTCCTTCCTGAGCGCGGCCCTGAGCAAAGCCTTCGGCACCGCCCTGAACGGCACCTGCAAGGACCGGCCCGACCTACCCGCCCAGGCCCTGCCGCTGGCCGTGAAAGTGGCCGTGGTATCGGCGCCCGGCCCCGACTGGCCGCGCCGCCTCTTCGAGCCGCTGGGCTACGAGGTGGAAACCGAAACCACTCCGCTCGACCCCACCCAGCCCGAGTGGGGCGACAGCCGCTACTACACGCTGCATCTGCGCCACGAAGGCCTGCGCTTGCAAGACGTGCTGACGCACCTCTACGTCCTGCTCCCGGTGCTCGACAACGACAAGCACTACTACATCGGCGAGCACGAGGCCGAGAAGCTGCTGCACCGTGGCGGCGACTGGCTGCCCCAGCACCCGGAGCGCGGCTTCATCACGCGGCGCTACCTGCGCTACCTGGCGGCGTATGTGAACCCGACGCTGGAGCGGTTGATGGAAGGGGAGGAACTTAACGACCCGGCCAACGAAACCTCACCCCCTGACCCCCTCTCCTTGGGGAGAGGGGGCACCGGTCTTGCTTTGGATGAAGCTGAGCCGGTTTCGGCTGTCGAAGAGGCGTCCGCCAATCGTCAGGCTCCCCCTCTCCCCAAGGAGAGGGGGCCGGGGGGTGAGGTGCTATCGTTGCACGACCAGCGCCTGCAGCAAGTCGCCCACGAAATCTACCAGCTTGCCCCCAAGCGCGTGCTCGACCTGGGCTGCGGCGAGGGCAAGCTGCTGCGCCTGCTCCTGCGCCAGCCCAAAATCGAATACATCCTCGGCATGGACGTATCGCACCAGGCCCTGGCCCGCGCCGCCCAGCGCCTGCACCTCGACGAGATGCCCCCGCGCCAGCGCACACTTATCGACCTCATCCAGGGCTCGCTGCTCTACCGCGACGACCGCCTCGCTGGCTTCGATGCGGCGGCCCTGGTCGAAGTCATCGAGCACCTCGACCCTAATCGCCTCGCCGCCCTCGAAGCCGTGGTGTTCGGCCAGGCCCGCCCGGCGCACGTCTTCGTCACCACCCCCAACGCCGACTACAACCAACTATTCGAAAAGCTAAACGCCGGTGAATTCCGCCACGACGACCACCGCTTCGAATGGTCGCGCGCCGAGTTCACGGCCTGGGCCACCGCCGTGGCGGAGCGGCACGGGTATCAGGTGCGGCTGGTGGGAATGGGGGAGGAGGTGGAAGAAGTCGGCGCGCCCTCGCAGATGGCGGTGTTTGGATTATCTGAACAAAATCAATTTGCTAGCCAAAGCCATTGACACTCAAATCTGTCAGCTTTCTTTGCGTTATGTTGGCGTTTATTCCCCAATAATAGCTGCCACCATCCATAACAATGGAATAATCAGACTCATAATCAATTCTACTATCGTTGAAGTAGATATAATTGTTCATTCTGTCAATAATATTATATCTATTCCAGTGGAAGTTGACATGAATTATTTTGTCACTATTCTTATCAATAAAGCCAACATATTGCCTGAAATACTTTGACAGATTCCTATGCAGGACTGGATTGCCAGCTTGCTGGTTTGGTCGCCGTTTGTTAATAGCCTTTAATTGGTGGCGTAATAAGTTTTCCGCAATTTCCACCTCTGCCAATGAGGGAGTGAATCTTTGGACTGAATCAATAGCAGACACAAATAAAAGTTGGAATGGGTATTCCTTAGTAAACATGGTTCCTTTGAAGTTCGGCCCTTTTACCCCAATTAGTGTCTGGTTCTTTGTTTGAACCGCTTGAATAGATGGTTTTCGTTCAGGTAGTTGAGTTCTACAGGATGTAAAACCTATACACACCCAAAAGAAAGCAGTTACCAAATTTTTCATACTGCTCAGATGCCAAGCCATGTGAATTTTCACATGATGTTGCTTGAAATTCCCTTTCCAATGCCCCAAGATACCCTCAAGGTCCCCGAACTCTCGCTTATCCTCCTCATTGGCAGCACGGGCGCGGGCAAGTCCACGTTTGCGCGGCGCTTGTTCAAGCCCACGGAAATTGTGTCGTCGGATGCCTGCCGGGGCCTGGTGGCCGACGATGAAAACGACCAATCGGCCAGCAAAGACGCCTTTGAGCTGCTGCACTACCTGGTGGCCAAGCGCCTGAAGCGCGGGCTGCTCACCGTGGTCGATGCCACCAACGTGCAGGAGGAAGGCCGCAAGCCCCTGGTGGCCCTGGCCCGCCAATACCACGTGCTGCCCGTGGCGATAGTGCTCGACGTGCCCGACGCCGTGGCCCAGGAGCGCAACGCCCAGCGCCCCGACCGCCGCCATCTGGGCCGGCACGTCATTGCCAGCCACCGCCAGCAGCTGCGCCGCAGCCTGCGCAACCTCAAGCAGGAGGGCTTCCGGCACATCCACCACCTGCGCAACGTGGGCGAAATCGACGCCATCCAGTCCATCACCCGCGACCGCCTCTACAACAACCGCCAGGAGGAAACCGGCCCCTTCGACATCATCGGCGACGTGCACGGCTGCTACGAAGAGCTGCGCGCGCTGCTAGAGAAACTGGGGTATCAGATTACGGAAGAGCCGATTACGGACGTGCGGGATTTGGGCGTGCGGGTAACCCCACCCCCCAGCCCCCTCCCCTCCGGGAGAGGGGGAGCCGAGCGTCAGCGGTCGGCTGAATCTGGTCAAGAAGATGTAATAGATGCTACTGGTGCAATAAGCCAATCGTCAGGCTCCCCCTCTCCCGGAGGGGAGGGGGCCGGGGGGTGGGGTCACCGCAAGGCCATCTTCCTCGGCGACCTCGTGGACCGTGGCCCCGCCTCCCCGCAAGTCCTGCGCCTGGTGATGAGCATGGTGCGCGACGGCAGCGCCCTCTGCGTGCCCGGCAACCACGATATCAAGCTCCTGCGCCACCTCAACGGCAAAAACGTCACCATCAACCACGGCCTGGCCGAAACCCTGGCCCAGCTCGAACCCGAGCCCGAAGCCTTCAAAAGCGAAGTGCGGCGTTTCCTCGACGGCCTGGTGAGCCACTACGTGCTCGACGGCGGCAAGCTGGTCGTGGCCCACGCCGGCCTCACCGAGGAGATGCAGGGGCGCGGCTCGGGGGCCGTGCGGGCCTTCGCGCTGTTTGGCGAAAGCACCGGCGAGATTGACGAATTCGGCCTGCCCGTGCGCTACGAATGGGCTCGCGAGTACCGGGGCCGCGCCATGGTCGCCTTCGGCCACACGCCCGTGCCCGATGCCGAATGGCTCAACAATACCATCGACCTCGACACCGGCTGCGTGTTCGGCGGCCGCCTCACCGCCCTGCGCTACCCCGAGCGCGAAATTGTAGATGTGCCCGCCGCGCAGGTCTACTGCGAGCCTGTGCGCCCGCTCAACTACCGCGCCCTCCAGCTGCAAGCGCAGAATGAGTTAGCCGCCGAAAACGCGCCAGGAACCACCGCCCAGCACGAAAATGACGACCTGCTCGACATCCTCGATGTCACCGGCAAGCAGTTCATCGAAACCCGGCTCATGCGCGGCGTCACCATCCGCGAAGACAACGCCGTGGCCGCCCTGGAGGTGATGTCGCGCTTCGCCCTGCACCCCAAGTGGCTGCTGTACCTGCCGCCCACCATGTCGCCCACCGAAACCTCGGCCCTGCCCGACCTGCTCGAACACCCCGCCGAAGCCTTCGCCTACTACCAGCGCCTCGGCGTGGAGCGCGTGGTGTGCGAAGAAAAGCACATGGGCAGCCGCGTGGTGGTGGTGCTGGGCCGCGACGAAGCCGCTATCCAGCGCCGCTTGGGCCTCGTGGGCGAGGGCATCGGCAAGGTCTATACCCGCACCGGCCGCAACTTCTTCACCGACGCCGCCCTCGAAACCGCCTTCCTCGCCCGCCTGCGCGACGCCCTGAGCACCGCCGGCCTCTGGGAGAAATTCGACACCGACTGGGTCTGCCTCGATGCCGAGCTGCTGCCCTGGTCGGCCAAAGCCCAGGAGCTGGTCAAAACCCAGTACGCTGCCGTGGCCGCCGCCGCCCTCGCCGCCCTGCCCCAGGTCGAAGCCGCCCTCACC
>NZ_BAAGZM010000285.1:0-5359 GCF_054778495.1 Hymenobacter agri | reverse complement strand
TGCCCGGCCACGCCGTGGTGCCCGTGGAGGGCCGCGACCACGGCTCGGTATCGGCCGCGCCGTGGGGCTCGGCCAGCATCCTGCCCATCAGCTACGCCTACATTTCGATGATGGGCGGCGACGGCCTGCAGCGCGCCACCGAAACGGCCATTCTGAACGCCAACTACATCAAGGCCCGCCTCGAAGCCCACTACCCGGTGCTCTACACCGGCAGCTATGGCCGCTGCGCCCACGAGATGATTCTGGAATGCCGCCACTTCAAAAAGGCCGGCATTGAAGTCGAAGACATTGCCAAGCGCCTGATGGACTACGGCTTCCACGCGCCCACGGTGAGCTTCCCCGTAGCCGGCACGCTCATGATTGAGCCCACCGAAAGCGAGAGCAAGGCCGAGCTCGACCGCTTCTGCGACGCCATGATTTCCATCCGCAAGGAGATTGCCGAGGTGGAGTCGGGCAAGGCCGACGCCAAGGAGAACGTGCTGAAGCACGCCCCGCACACCGCCGCCACCGTGCTCGTGCACGACTGGACGCGCCCCTACTCGCGCGAGCAGGCCGTGTACCCGATGGAGTACGTGCGCGCCAACAAGTTCTGGCCCAGCGTAGCCCGCATCGACTCGGCCTACGGCGACCGCAACCTGATTTGCAGCTGCACGCCCATCGAGGAGTATGCCGACCAGCAGGAAGAGCTGGTGCAGGCCGACAAAGGCCCGTCGTACTAACGCCCCGCAGTAGCCCGACGCACAAAAAAGCCTCGCCGAAACCGGCGAGGCTTTTTTGTGCGTCGGGCGCAGCGACAAGTGCCGCAGCTACTTCTTTTTGCGGTTGCCGCGCTCGTTGCCCCGCTCACCGAAGCAGCGGCGGTCCATGTAGCCGGTTTGCGTCTGGCCACCCTTGTCGAGGCGCACTTTCACGAAATAGGCGTTGATGGTATCGGTAACCTGCACTTCGTTGCCGGTGGTAGTTTGGGCGAGCACCGCCGAGTTTTTGGTCATGCCATCATACACGGGGCAATCGACGATGGTATTGTAGGCGACGGGGGCACGCTCCACGCCCCCCTTGTTCAGTTCATCGCGGGAGGCGGTGCAGGCCGTGGCCAACCCGGCCGCGGCCACTAAGAGTAAAGCTCTGCTGTTCATTAATAAATCGAGAAACCGGAGGATGTAATTGGCGGGTAAGGTAGGACAAAATCCGCTTAATTCAATAGTAGGCAAGCATAATTAGTGCGGCGCTGGTACGGCAGCAGTTTTTTGGCAGCGCGTAGTAAAATGTGAACGCCGGGTTGCCATTTTCCGTTAATGCAATAGCCGCCTGCCCCCGTTCGTTCGGTCTGATAAACGGCCTGTTAGGCGCTCCATCCACTTGTTCTTTTATCGCCATATGAATCGCATCACCCGTTATCTGGCTCGCCCGGCGGCACTAGCCGCCACTGGCCTGCTTCTGCTACTGGGGCCCGGTGGCTGCACGCCGGCTGCCCGCGTGGGCGTCACCAACGACTTTGACCACGCCGTTAACTTCCGGGCCTTCAAAACCTGGTCGTGGTATCCGCAACAGCCTAAAGACGCTGAAGGCGGCCCCGCCAAAGGCTACGAATCCTTCCTCGATAAGCGCATGCGGGCGGCCGTATCGGCCGAGCTGGCCGCTAAGGGCCTCACCGAGGTAGCTCCCAATGCCGCCCCCGACATTTATGTAGCCTACAGTGCCCGCGTCGAGGATAAGCAGCAGGTATCGCCCTACTACAATGGTCTGGGCTACCCGTATGGCTATGGCTACGGCTATTATGGCCGCGGCTATGCCCCCGTGACGCAGTACAAGGCCGGCACCGTGGTTATTGACATCGTAGATGCCCGCCGCAAAGAGCTGGCCTGGCGTGGTACCGGCCAGGCGCAGGTAAACCAGAATACCATCGACGAAGCCGAAACCCACCGCATCGTGAACGGTATTCTGAGCACTTATCCGCCGCAGGACAACAATGCCCGCCGATAGTGCAGGCAGCCGTTCCCAACAAAAAAGCCCACTTAGCTAAGTGGGCTTTTTTGTTTCTATCTCCATGCCAGATACGCTACACCGGCACATTCACGTGGCGCTCGGCGTGGTAGGAGCTGCGCACCAGCGGGCCACTTTCCACATACTTCAGGCCGCGCTTCAGGCCCTCTTCCTTGTAGTGAGCAAACTGGTCGGGGGTGATGAACTCGGCCACTTCGAGGTGGCGCTTGGTGGGCTGCAGGTACTGGCCCAGGGTGAGGATGTCGAGGCCATTGGCCACGAGGTCGTCCATGGCCTGGTACAGCTCGTCGGGCTTTTCGCCCAGGCCCAGCATGATGCCCGACTTGGTACGGTGGCCGGCCAGCTTGGTGCGGCGAATCTGCTCGAGGCTGCGGTCATACTTGGCCTGCGGGCGCACGAGGCGGTAGAGGCTGCCCACGGTTTCCACGTTGTGCGAAATCACCTCCTGGCCGCCCGAAATCATCACGTCGAGCGCGTCCCAGTTGGCTTTTACGTCCGGAATCAGGGTTTCGATGGTGGTGCCGGGCGAGAGCTGCTTGGTGAGCACCACGGTGTCGCGCCACACGCTGGCGCCACGGTCCTTCAGCTCGTCGCGGTTCACGGAAGTGATAACGGCGTGCTTCACTTTCATGAGGGCAATGGCCTCGGCCACGCGGCGGGGCTCGTCGAGGTCGTACTCGGTGGGGCGGCCGGTGGCCACGGCACAAAACGAGCACGAGCGGGTGCAGATGTTGCCCAGAATCATGAACGTGGCCGTGCCGGCGCCCCAGCATTCGCCCATGTTGGGGCAGTTGCCGCTTTCGCAGATGGTATGCAGCTTGTGCTCGTCCACGAGGCGGCGCACGGCGGCGTATTCTTCGCCCACGGGCAGCTTCACGCGCAGCCAGTCGGGCTTGCGGGGGCGGGCGGGAGCAGCCGTTTCGGGCTGAATAACGGGCAGGTCAATCATTTTAATAATGAAGAAGGAGGAATGAAGAAGGAGGAATTACCTCGGCCCATTCAATACTAAGCACTAACAAATTTACGGCGCAATTGATGCGCCCGACCCATCGGTGCTAACCAGCATCAGCAAAATTCTTCATCGCTCATTAGCGCCGCCTTTCTTCGGTTCTCAATTCTTCAATTAAGCGCAGCGTTAGGAGCGGTGCCCGAAGTAAAGCGTGAGGTATACCGACGGAAAAAACTGGTGGTTGAGCCTGTCTTCCGTCAGGTTGGGGTCGGGGGCGAGCATCACCATGCGCTTGGTGAAGGCCTCTACCAGAAAGCCCAGTTCCAGCCCGGCCACCGCATCGCGGTAGCGGCCATACTCGAAGCTGAGCGCGCCGCGCAGGTGTGCGCCGGGCACCACCTTCGTTTGGCCAATGCCGTTGAACAACGGGCCATGGTCGAGAATGGCCAGCTCCACATTGTGCTTGTTGGGGTCGAATTGCTCGGTAACGATGTCATCGTTCGCCAGATTGATGACGTTGCCGCCGTTGCGGGCAAAAGTGTAGTCGTAAGTAATGTGATACGGCATGAGCAAGCCCAGCGACGGGCCCACGCTCGCCAGCCCGTTTACCTGCACCCCGGCATCGGCCGCTTTGCGGAACAACACCCGCTGCAGGCCGAACGAAGGACGCAGAACAAACCCGTAGTTGGTTTTGCTGCGGATGTATGTCCCACCGGCGACCGTGTTCTCGCGCTGCTCCTTGCCCGTATTCTTCAGCATGACGCCTTCCAGCATCCAGAAGCGCAGGTTGCGGTCGTCGAGCACCCGCGATGACCGAATGGATGCACCGCCCAGCAGCCCGCCCTGAGTGTTGAAATTAATGCCGAACACAAACTCCTTGTGGTAGGACTGCTCGTCGGAAGGCACTAGCGGCACTCCTCCTGCCTGCAGCGGCGCCTGGGCCCGCACCGCACCGGCGGTGGCCAGCAGCGCCAGGCATGTCAGTCGCAGGCCGCGTCCAATCGACCCTAAGCCCGCCCCGGGCCGTGCGGAACGAGCCGCGGCGTGTAAATTAGCTGTTGAAATCATGATGCCTTAAAGGTAACTCTCTGACTTGAAGAACACCGCCACCGCCCGCTACGCCGGCCACCTCCGCACCGAAGCTACGCATACTGCCTCGGGTAACGTTATTCAGACCGATGCCCCCGTCGATAACCACGGCCGGGGCGAAGCCTTCTCCCCCACCGACCTCGTGAGCACCGCCCTGGGCTCGTGCATGATGACGGTGATGGGCATTGTGGCCGAGCGCCACAACTGGGACCTGGTAGGCAGCAGCTTCGCCGTGGTGAAGCACATGAGCACCGAGCCTCCGCGCCGCATCGCGCAAATCGACGTGACATTTACGCTGCCTGCCACCCTGACGCCGCAGGAGCGCACGTTGCTGGAGCGTGCTGCTCATACCTGCCCGGTGGGCCTGAGCCTGCACCCGGAGGTACGGCAAAACATTGTATTTGAATACAAATAATAAATGAATGGGTGCCCTGGCAGCGCATCAGATAGCTACGCTGCCAGGGCACCCACTCATCACTTCACCGCCGCCTGCACGTCGCTGAGGCGGATGCCCATGTGCGAGGCATCGTAGGTGCATTCGCCGTCTTTGATGAGCAGCAGCTGCGGCGACTCGTGCCGCACGCCAAACTGCTCGGCAATCTGGGCCGAGATGGGGCGGAAGCGCAGCAAATCGAGGTAGTAGATGGGCAGGTTGAGGCCGCTATCGGCCCACTGACGCTCAATTTTGCCTTTGGCCGCGGCGCTGATGGAGCAAGTAGTGCTGTGCTTGAAAATGAGCACCGGCTGCTCGTGCGAGGCCTGGGCCAGTTCGGTCAGCTGTTCGGGTTGGGTAAGGGGAAGCCAGGGAGTGGACATTCGGGTTGGTTGGGCTTGATTTAAGTAGGCGAAAAACAGGAAGCCAGTATCGTACGGAATCGCCGCAGCTAGTCAGGCTATACTACAACAACCGGCGGGCAGTTGATTCCCCCAGACAGGGCTACTTCTTTTTTTCTTTTTTGACTTCCGGCGCTGGCGGACGCTGAATGGCCGTTTTGCGGCGCATGCCCAGCAGGCCGGGCGGCTGCACGTTGGGCGCGATGCCCGTTTTATAGTCGTATTCGGGGTTGGTAGCCGGGCGGGGCTCATTGCTGCCGCCGCGCTTCAACTGCTCGGGCGTGACGGTCAGGTGGCTGTCTTTGTAGGGCGAATCGGTGGCACGGGCCTCACGCAGGGCGCGGCGGTTGGCCGCCCGGATGCGGCCCGGCTTTTCCTTCACAATCTGGGCCCGGGCGGCCGGAACCAGCCCGCCAACCAGCAGCAACACCAGCAGCAGCCCGATACCGCAGCTACGGCTTGCTCGTGGGGCCGGCATCGGGC
>NZ_BAAGZM010000284.1:0-5371 GCF_054778495.1 Hymenobacter agri | reverse complement strand
AGCGGGGTTGCGGCCGACGCATGTGGCGCAGCCGAGGCAACCCGGACGGGCTCCGGCGCGAGTGAGGAAGAAGTAGCGGGCGGGGTTTTCGGCGACATGGCGCAAAGGTACGCGGGCCCCGCACGGCCATCGGCGGTGCTGTTCCGGCCGCTTGGCTCCACCACACGCCTGATTTTTATCAGGCCGGCGGGGCTTTTCTGCCCCAATGGCCGCTACAGGCCCATGAAGCCCTGATATTCGTCAACTTTCTCCTCGAACCCTACTTATGCCCGGGCTGTTATGATATCCTACCGAAATCCTGCCGTAATTTTGTAGTCCGATTTCGTGTCGATTCCGTCTATGTCGCATCCGTTCAAGGCCGTCAGCCTCTCCTTTAAGAAAGCCCCGCTTGCCATTCGCGAGCTGCTTTCGCTGGATGAGGCCGCCTGCCGCCGCTTCCTCCATACGCTGCACAATGAGCTGGGCCTTAATGACCTGCTCGTGCTGAGCACCTGCAACCGCACCGAGGTGTACTACGCCGCCGAGGACGACCGCAGCCGCGAAATCATCCTCGCCCTCGGCCACCTCAAGGACCGCGCCGACATCGGCCAGTTCCTCCCCTACTTCGACTTGCTGCCCACCGCCGACGCGGCCGTGCAGCACCTCTTCGAAGTCGCCATGGGCCTCGACGCCCAGGTAGTGGGCGACCTGCAAATCAGCAACCAGGTGAAAATGGCCTACCAGTGGGCCGCCGATGCCGACGCCGCCGGCCCCTTCCTGCACCGCCTGCTGCACACGGTTTTCTTCACCAACAAGCGCGTCCAGACCGAAACCAGCTTCCGCGACGGCGCTGCCTCGGTAAGCTACGCCGCCCTGGAGCTGGTTGAAGAGTTGACCGCCGACGTGGCCAACCCCAAAGTATTGGTAGTGGGCCTGGGCGAAATCGGGGCCGATGTGTGCCGCCACCTGGCCGCCAGCAAGGGCTTTGGGGAGGTGACGCTCTGCAACCGCACCCGCGCCAAGGCCGAAGAGCTGGCCGCCGAGTGCAACATGCGCATCGTGGATTTTGAAGACTTGGTGCCCGCTTTGAAAGAAGCCGACGTCGTGATTTCCTCCATCAACCGCGCCGAGCCGTTCTTCACCAAAGAGCTGGCCGAAAACCTTGATGTGCTCAGCTTCAAGTTCCTGATTGACCTGAGCGTGCCGCGCAGCATCGCCGCCGATGTGGAGCAGGTACCCGGCGTGCTGGTGTACAACATCGACGCCATTCAGAGTAAGGCTTCAGCCGCGCTGCAAACCCGCCTGGCCGCCGTGCCGCAGGTGCGCGCCATCATTGCCGAAAGCATTGTCGGCCTCAACGACTGGGCCAAGGAAATGATGGTGTCGCCCCTCATCCAGAAGATGAAGGCCAGCCTGGAGCAGCTGCGCCAGGAAGAGCTTGACCGCTTCCAGAAAAAAGCCACTCCCGCCGAAAGCAAGCTCCTCGACGAAGCTACCCGCTCGCTGATGCAGAAGATTCTCAAGCAGCACGTGCTCCAACTCAAAGCCGCCTGCCGCCGCGACGACGGCGAGCAACTGGTAGAGCTGTTGGGCGAGTTGTTTGATTTGGAAAAGACGGGCGAGCCGGCGTAAATACGCCGCCTGTCATTGCGAGTGGAGCGCAGCGCAACGCGGCAATCCTTCCTCTCGATGCAGAAAACCCCCAAGATGTGAAAAGCCCCGGCACTATGCAGTGTCGGGGCTTTTCGTATAAAAAGGCTTGTCACATTATCGGGCTGGTCGCATCGGGAGGAAGGATTGCCGCGTTGCGCTGCGCTCTACTCGCAATGACAGGCGGCGCCCCTACGCCATCATCGCCTCGCGCTGCTTGATGCGCTTGTCATTATTTACGGCGGTGGGCACCACGGTTACCACCACGTATTTCGAAGTGGGCGTGTTGCTCACCTTGGCCACGCTGGTGATGGGAACGAGCGGGTTGGCCTCGGGGAAGTAGGCCGACACGTTGCCTTTCGGAATATCGTAGGGCACGGCCACGAACTTCTCCACGGTGCGCTCCTCGCCCTGGAAGTGGCTGGTGATGTCGATGAGGTCCTTGGCTTTGATGTTGCGGGAGGCCATGTCGGCCGGGTTCATGAACAGCACACGGCGCTCACCGTGGATGCCGCGGTACCGGTCATTGTACTCGTAAATCGTGGTGTTGAACTGGTCGTGCGAGCGCACGGTCATCAGAATCAGCTGGTCAGGGGCTACTTCGTACTTCTCCAGTGTGGTGGTGCTGAAGTGGGCCTTGCCGTCCTTGGTGGTGAACTTGCGCTCGCGCGGGCCGTTGGGCAGGTAGAAACCGCCCGGCTCGCGCAGCTTCTTATTGAAGTCCTCGAAGCCGGGAATGACGCGGGCAATGTGGTCGCGGATGACGTCGTAGTTCTCCGTCATGGCCACCCAGTCGGTGCGGGTTTTGTCGCCCAGCGTGGCAATGGCCATGCCGCTGATGATGGCCACTTCGCTTAGCTGGTCGCCGGCCAGGGGCACCAGGATGCCCTTGTTCTGGCTTACCACGCCCATCGAGTTTTCGCAGCTCGTCATCTGGTGGCCGCTCTTCTGCATGTCGATGTCGACGTGAGCGAAGGTGGGCAGCAGCAGGCTGGTTTCGCCGGTGGTGAGGTGGCCGCGGTTGAGCTTGGTGCCCACGAACACGGTCAGCTTCTGCTTGCGCATGGCTTCGGCGATGAACTCGGTGTCGGGGCCGGCGGCCAACAGGTTACCGCCCAGGCTGAAGTACACGCGGGTTTTGCCAGCGTGCATGGCCTTCAGGCTTTCCACCACGTCGAGGCCATCCTCGCGCGGAGCTTTGAACTTGAATTCCTTCTCCAACGCGTCGAGAAACTCGCCTTTCACGCGCTCCCAGATGCCCATCGTGCGGTCGCCCTGCACGTTGGAGTGGCCGCGCACCGGGCAGGTGCCCGCGCCGGGCTTGCCGATGGCACCCTTCATGAGGTGCAGGTTCACGATTTCCTGAATCGTCTGCACGCCCTGGCGCTGCTGCGTTACGCCCATGGCCCAGCAGGTGACGATTTTCTGCTTGCGGGCCATGATGTTGGCCGCTTCGAGCAGCTGGGCGCGGCTGATGCCGCTGATTTCCTCGATTTCCTCCCAGCTCGTGTTGCGGATGTTCTGCTCGAACGAGTCGAAGCCTTCGGTGAACTCGGCCACAAAAGCGCGGTCGACCACCTGGCCGGGGTTCGCGTCCTCGGCCTCGAACAGGTGCTTCATGATGCCGCGCAGCAGGGCCATGTCGCCATCCACGCGCACCTGCAGGAACAGGTCGGTGATTTGGGTGCCGTCGCCCATCAGCGCGCCCAAGGCGCGGAGCGGGTTCATGAAATCCTGCGGGTTTTTGAAAGCGATGAGGCCGGCTTCCGGCAACGGGTTCACGCTGATGATTTTAGCCCCGTTGCGCTTGGCCTTTTGCAGGGCCGTGAGCATGCGCGGGTGGTTGGTGCCCGGGTTCTGGCCGATGATGAGGATGACTTCAGCCTCGTGAAGGTCGTTGAGTGTGACGGAGCCTTTGCCCAGGCCCAGTGTGGGGCTCAGGGCCGAGCCGCTGCTCTCGTGGCACATGTTGGAGCAGTCGGGCAGGTTGTTGGTGCCGAACTCGCGGGCGAAAAGCTGGAACAAGAAAGCCGGCTCATTCGGAATTTTGCCCGAGGTGTAGAACACGGCCTCGTCGGGCGTTTTGCAGGCGTTCAGTTCCTTGGCAATGAGTTCGAAAACGTCGGGCCAGGCGATGGGCGAGTAGTGGTTGTCGCCGGGGCGCTTCACCATGGGATGGGTGAGGCGACCGGCGTTGTTCTGGTCGCGGTCGGTCATGCGCGAGAGCTCGGCCAGGCTGTGCCGGGCGAAGAACTCGGGGCCGGCGGCCTTGTCGTCGGCATCGGAGGCGGTGGCTTTGGCCCCGTTCTCGCAGAATTCGGCCACCGAGCGGTGCTCGTCGGGGTCGGGCCAGGCGCAGCTCGAGCAGTCGAACCCGTTTTTCTGGTTCAGGCCCAGCAGGGCCTTGGTGCCGCGGCCCACGCCGCCCTCCGTCCAGCTGAATTGCATGGACTTGATGACGGCCGTGACGCCGGCCGCAATTTTCTCGCGGCCTTCGAGCCGCAGGCCGGTGAGGGCTTCGGGCGGCTGAGCCAGAATGGGGTGCAGGTACTTAGCCTCCATGGTGGGCGGGGCCGGAATGTGCTCCTCAGCGGGCGGAGTGTTGGCGCTGGCTTCGTGCATGGCTTTGCTGGCGTTGTCGGCAGTAGGGATTTCGTGGTCGGCAACCGGGGCGTGGCCCTGGTCGGGGCGCTCGCCGCTGGTGGGAGCGTACTTGGCGAGCTGCTCTTCGGTCTTGCCAGCTTTACTGGGGTCGGTTTGCGGGGAGTCTTCCATAGTTGAAGTGTTGATTTTTAAGGGTTGAGTGTTGAGTTCAGAAAGGCCGGGTTTTGGGCTGGGCTCCACGCTAAAAACCAGCGTGCACTCAACATTCAAAACTCAAACCTCAACACTTCATGCTAGTGTCGGCAGTCCAGGTCTTTTTCAACCAGAATACGGAGGTGCTGGTTTTCGGCCAGGGGCAGGTTGTGCGAAAAGCCATTTTGGTCAGTTTCGACCCAGGTTTTGGCCAGCCGGAAGGGCACCAATACGGTGAGCGCGCCGGGCTCGTAGTGCACCTGCACGGGTTCTTCGTCGGGGAGGGTTTGGGCGGGCTCGGAGCCGCGCTCCAGGGCGTAGGTGAGGCGCTGGGCGGGGCCAAGGCCGAAGTGCACGGCCCCCTCGACGCGGCCTTGCGCGGCAAATTCGTCCAGCTCGCCTTGGGAGAGGCGCAGTCGCAAGGTGTCGTCTTCGATACGGAGTTTCATGGGGTGGGATTGTGGCTGAAAGTTAAACGGCTGGCACCCGAAGGCGTTGCCGAACTATAGCTATTGAGCAAGTTTATTCAGCATTGCTTTAAGCCCGCAGCGGGCGCGCAAGGTTGCGCAATTCGCCACGCTCGCTGCGGTGGAAATCAGGCCACCACCCGCCAGCCGTGGCTGTAGATGTTGAACCGCTCGTTGCGTACGAAGCCCAGCACCGTCATGCCGAAGCTCTCGGCCGCCTGAATGGCAAGGCTGCTGGGGGCGCCCACGGCCGCCAGCACGCCGATGCCAGCCGCCGCCGCCTTCTGCACCAGCTCGAAGCTGACGCGGCCGCTCACCAACAAAATGTGCTGGTGCAGCGGCAGCCAGCCGGCCAGCAGCGCGGCCCCAATCACCTTATCGAGCGCATTGTGACGGCCCACATCTTCGCGCAGCAGCAGCAACTCGCCGGCGGGCGAAAAGAGCGCCGAAGCGTGCTGCCCGCCGGTCTGCTCGAAGCC
>NZ_BAAGZM010000283.1:0-5432 GCF_054778495.1 Hymenobacter agri | reverse complement strand
GGGCACCGCGGGCAGAGGCTGTTGCACCGGCAGCGCCTGCCCGCGCAACTAATGGGCGGGGACATTCGGCCCGCGCGGCCAGCCCGGCTGCTGGGGCTACAAGCAACGGCACGGCTAAAGCGGAACCGGCCAAAGCCAGAGCCGCCAAACCCAAGACCAAATAATCGGTTTGCTCTCGTAGCGGCCTCCGAACTTTCAATTTATTAACGCATGGCTGAGCCCATTGCTGCAACTTCCGCTGCCAAACCAGAGCGTGCCAAACCGGCCGAACTGGTGCAACTCATCGTTTTCCGCCTCGGCGACGAGGACTACGGCATTCGCATTGAGCAGGTGAAGGAAGTGACCGTGACGCCCGAAGTGGCCCGGATGCCTAAAACGCCTCCATTCATTAAGGGTATCGCCAACCTGCGCGGCGACATCATTGCCATCATGGATTTGGAGGAGCGGTTCCGGCTTCGCCCGGCTGGCCGGCCGCTACCCGAGCGTAGCTACACGGTAGCGGTTGAAGCGGCCGACTATACCCTCGGGCTGGTGGTGCGGGAAGTGCCCCGCCCGTTCACGCTGCCCCTGAGCCAGATTGAGCCGGCGCCGGAGTTTGTGCAGGATTCGAGCACCCGCGATAAATACCTCGAAGGCATTGCCAAGCTGCCCGAGGGTGGTATTATCATCGTACTCGACATGCGCAAGCTGCTCACGCCTAGCGAAGTAATGAAACTGCCCACGAAAACAACATCTTCGTAAGCTAAGGGCCGTACACAGGCCGCAAGCTGCTCGGTGTCGAGCGCCGGCTTCTCATTTTATATCCTCATGTTACCCAATTCTATGAATAAGCGCATTCTCATCGTCGACGACTCCTTCTACATGCGCACGATGCTCAAAAACATGCTGACCGATGCCGGCTACGAAGTAGTAGGCGAGGCGGCCAATGGAGCTCAGGCCGTAGAAATGGCAACCTCGACTAACCCCGACCTGATTACCCTCGATGTAATTCTGCCCGACAATACCGGACTCGACGTGCTTAAAAGCCTGCGCAAAACGCAGCCCAATGCTAAAGTGGTGATGTGCAGTGCTGTTGGCCAGGAGGTCATCGTGAACGAAGCCATCGAAAACGGCGCGTTGGCTTACATCGTGAAGCCCTTTTCGGAAGAGAAAGTGCTGGAAATTGTGGGTTCGGCGTTGCAAAACGACGCTGCTGAGTCGGCCTCGTAAGGTGACTAGCTGCCGCTCCGCTATGGTTTGCCAGCCCGCCGAATCCGGCGGGCCGCAACCGCGTGCGGCTACTGGTGAGTGGTTTTTTGAATTGTTGAACGGCCTATGAAAACCCGCGACCAGGAATACCGCGAGATGTTCATGGCCGAGGCCCTGGAGTATTACGACTCCATGAGCCGGCACCTGAGTGAGCTCGAACGCAACACCGACGCCGGCCCGGCGCTCAATGAGCTGTTCCGGCTCATGCACAACCTCAAGGCCAATGCCCGGGCCATGGGGTTCACCGACCTAGGCGAAGTGGCCCACCACCTCGAGACCTTGTTTGGCCTGATTCGGGACAAGCAGCGCGAGTTTGGCGGGGCGCTAGCCAAAGTGGTTTTCACGGGCGTTGATGCCCTTGGCACGATGATTCGGGCCGTCGGCGCGAATGAGCCGCTGCCCGATGCTACGGCCCTGCTCGAAAACCTTGACCGCTTGGTGCGCGGTGAAGAACCGATTCTGGACACCGACGAAGAGCCGGAGTCGGAAGAGGAAGCCGGGAAGAAGATGGAGCTGTCGGACCTGGTGTACATTCAGGTGAAAAAGCTCGACAACCTGCTAAACCTCGTGGGCGAGCTGGTGATTGACCGCGACCGCGTGATGACGCTGGCTCAGGAGCTGGGCAACCCGGCCTTGCTGGCTACGGCGCAACACCTGTTCCGCATTTCCGACGATTTGCAGTACAGCGTGATGGATGCCCGCCTGGTAGGTGTAGGTGTGCTGCTGAATAAATTTCCGCGGGTGGTGCGCGACGTGGCTACTGCCGAAAACAAGGAAGTAGAGCTGACCTTAAGTGGGCAGGATGTGCAGATTGACCGCAACATTCTGCAAATCATCACCGATGCGCTGCTGCACCTCGTGCGCAACGCCGTGAGCCACGGGCTGGAAACGCCCGACCAGCGCCGGCAGGCCGGCAAGTCGGCAACCGGGCACCTCACGCTCTCAGCCCTTACCGACCGCGAAGACGTGCTCATCCAAGTGCGCGACGACGGTCGGGGCATCAATACCGAAGCCGTGCGTAAAAAGGCCGTGGAGCGTGGCCTGGTGAGTACCAGCGAAGCTACCCGCCTCGACGAGCAGCAAGTGTGGGCCTTGCTGTTTGAGCCCGGCTTCTCGATGGCCGAAAAGATTACCGACATCTCGGGCCGGGGCGTGGGGCTCGACGTGGTAAAGCTGGCCCTCGACTCACTCGGCGGGCAGCTGCGCGTAGAATCGGAGCTCGGCGTGGGTACTACGTTCACGCTGGTGCTGCCCACTTCGATTGCGGTAAAAGGCGCCTTGCTGGTGGAAGTGGAGGACCGGCCCTATGCCGTGCCGCTCATGCACACCGACACCGTGCTGGCTTTGCATCCCGGCCAGCTGTCGCTGGTGGGTGGCCTACTCGTTACGCATTTCCAGGAGCAGGCCGTGCCGCTGGTGCCCCTACGTCAGCTCCTGTATGACGAAGGCGACGAGCCGCTGCCCCTCGCAACCAAAGACGACCTGCACGGCACCCAGCAGGTGCTCGTCGTTAACTACAACAACCGCCGCCTGGGCCTAATCGTGGACCGATTTATCCGGCAGCAAAATATTGTCATCAAGCCTCTTAGCAAACCGCTCGATACCATTGACTTGTTTGGAGGCGTCACGCTGCTTGGCAGTGGGCAAGTTTGCCTGGTACTCGATGTGCCGGCCCTTACCCGCCTGTTTTTGGCCAAGCGCGCTTAACTTTCTTTTTCTTTCACCCCAGTCCTCGCTGCTGCAATTTCCCTATTTTCGCCGTTATGGATTTATCGATGACCGAGTTAGAGCGTGATATAATCCGCGAGATTTTGAACATCGGCCTGGCGCGCGCCGCCGATTCGTTTGCCGTTATTGCCCAGGAGCGGGTACTGCTCGAGGTACCCAGCATCGACCTGCTGATGAGCAACGACATCCTGTCGAAGGTGCGCGAGTATCAGTCGCGGCACGTGGCCATTCAGTCTGATATCCGCGGCGATTTCAACGGCACCACCCTGATGTTTTTCTCGGGCCAGCACGTGCAGCGCCTGTCGCGGGTTTGCCTGCGCATGCAAACCTCCGAAACGCTCGAAGTAAACGAGCTGCAGGAGTCGCTGCTGCTGGAAATCAGCAACATCATCACGGGCGCGCTTGTCACGCAGCTGGCCAACATATTGAAGGCCAACATTTACGGTGCGCCGCCGAGTGCCCCGCGTGGCGACATTGCCGAGTCGATGCAGAACCTCGTGCCCGAGCAGCAGTTGCAGCCCCTCATCTTCTCGGTCATCACGCAGTTCTCGGACCGCGACAACATGGTGGAATTGCCGCTGATGCTGTTTTTCGACCGGGTGACGTTTGAGAAGATTCTCGAAATCATTCGCAGCTACGATTTCCTGGGTCGTCAGATGTCGGCCTAACTTTTCTGAATTTTGTAGAACGTCATGCTGAGCTGGTCGGAGTATCTCTGCCGCGAGAGTAAATCAAATTACTTGCGTAGCAGAGATACTCCGACCAGTTCAGCATGACGTTCTTTTTCATTGCCTTTAATTACCCCAAGTATCCGCTCCATGTCTAAAGCTGACGCTCTCGCCAAAAAAATTGCTTCTTTCGACCCCAATGCGCCCGGCGAAGCCGAAGGCGGCCTTTTCGGCTTGCCCTTTACCGCCGATGAGGCGCAGGTGGTAGTGGTGCCCGTGCCGTGGGAAGTGACTGTAAGCTACCGCGCCGGCACGGCCGAAGGGCCCGCAGCCATCCACGAAGCCTCCCTGCAGGTCGACCTCTACGATTCGGACATTCCCAACGCTTGGAAGCTGGGCCTGGCCATGGACGAGGCCGACGAGGCCATTGCCGCCGCCAGCCAGGAGCTGCGCCCCCTGGCCGCCGACTACATCGGCTGGTTGGAGGATGGCCAGCCCGCCGAAGGCCATCAGCAGCACGCGGGCGTGCCCGAGAAGGTGACGGCCGCTGGCAATAAGATGATAAAAAGCCTGAAGGAGCGCACCGGCGCCCTGCTCGACGCCGGCAAGGGCGTGGTGCTGCTCGGCGGCGACCACAGCACGCCGCTGGGCTACCTGCAGGCGCTGGCCGAGCGCCACGAGGAGTTTGCCATTCTGCAGTTCGACGCCCACTGCGACCTGCGCCCGGCTTACGAAGGCTTCCAATACTCGCACGCCAGCATCATGTACAACGCGCTGGAGCTGCCGCAGGTGAAGAAACTGGTGCAGGTGGGCATCCGCGACTTCTGCCAGCAGGAAGCCGAGCTGATTGAGCACTCCAACGGCCGGGTGGCGCTGTTCAGCCAGCGTTTCCTCAGCGACGAGAAATTCGGCAAGAAGTCGTGGAAGAAGGTGTGCGGCAAAATAATCGCTCAACTGCCGAAGAAGGTGTACATCAGCTTCGACATTGATGGCCTCGACCCCAAGCTGTGCCCCGGCACCGGCACGCCCGTGCCCGGCGGCCTGGAGTTTGAAGAGGCTACGTATCTGATTCGTGCCATCGTGCGGGCCGGCATCGAAATCATCGGCTGCGACCTGAACGAAGTAGCCCCCGGCGACACCGAGTGGAACGCCATCGTAGGCGCGCGCCTGCTCTACCAACTTTGTAACTGGATGGCCGTATCGCAAGGGCGGCTCACGGCCAAGGGCGTGTCGGCCGAATAAGCTTTTCTCACCCTCATACTTTCTTTCTCATGTTGAGCTTCATTCTCAAATTCATTTTGTCGGCCGTGCTTGTGTACGGTTTGAGCCTGATTCTGCCGGGCGTTGCGCTGAGCGGCGTGGGTGGCGCTGCCATCCTCATCGTAGTGCTAGCCATTCTGAATGCCATTGTGAAGCCCATCCTGCAGTTGCTGGGCCTGCCCATCACCATTCTCACACTGGGCCTGTTTCTGCTGGTTATCAACGTCATCATCGTGAAGCTGGCCGACTACCTGATGAGCAGCTTCGACGTGCACGGCTTCCTGAACGCGCTGCTGTTCAGCCTGGCGCTGTCGGTAGTGAATGCCGTGGTGGATATGATTGTAGACTAGGTTACCACTATATTCCTAACAGAAACGGGGCCTTTCGCACATGCGAAAGGCCCCGTTTTTGTTTCGGTTAGGCGGGCAGCGACTGCCGCTGCCGCCAACGGCGCAGGCCCCACGCGCCCAGTGCCGCTAGCAGCAGAGCCGGCCACGCGTAAGCCAGCCCCACGGCCAGCTCCGTCAC
>NZ_BAAGZM010000282.1:0-5444 GCF_054778495.1 Hymenobacter agri | reverse complement strand
CGGTGCGGCGCGGCAGCAGGTGGGCGATGCGGCACACCTCGTACACGGCGCGGGCTTCGGCTTCGGGGCGCTTGTTGGCGTAGCGCAGCACCTGCTCCACGCGCAGAAACTGCGGCAGGTCGGACTTCTGCGAGAGGTAGGCCACGCCGGGGTGGCCGGGCACCAGCAGCTCCTGCGGCCCGCGCACGTGGCTGCCAAGGGCCTGCACCGTACCGGTACTGGGCTGAATGAGGCCGGCGATGAGTTGCAGCAGGGTGCTTTTGCCGGCCCCGCTTTCGCCGGCCAGCGCCAACTTCTGCCCGGCTTGCTGCGTGAAGCTGATGGGCTGGAGCGCGGTGAAGCCGTTTTCGGTGAGGCTGAGGTTGGTGACGGTGAGCAGGTCGTTCATGCGCCGGCAAAGAACGGGGCTGGCCGCCGCTGGTGTGCCTTAGGCAGCAAGCAGCAGCTGCTTGCCGGGTTTTTCGAGGGGGTAGTTGGCGATGATGTCGCGCAGGATGAGCATGTCCTTGGGGCAGGCGGCGGCGAAGGCTTGCCAGTGCGTGAGCACCACCACGTCGGGCATTTCGACCACGGCGATGATGGCATCCCAGAAGGCGTCCCAGCTCACGCCGTACCAGTCGGGGAAGTGCAACTCGCGCTTCATCAGCATATGAAAGGCGGCTTTGGTGGTGACGGGGGTGAGGTCGATGGTCATTTATTGCTCAAGGTTATCACCTGTCAATTCAGCTTCTGCAACCTGCTTTCTTAATGAGTCAAACGTCAAATATTGAGCGCTGCCCAAAACGTGATTCTTTTTACCGATGGCTAAAAACTGCTTGGCCTGCTGATACTGTTTCAACTTGAGCCGAATCGTAATTATTTCTTTTACTTGCTCCAAGTCGTTGTAATCAGGATTGACTAACAATTGCGAAAGTCTCTCCCGCGTTTTTTTTATTGCTTGACAAGCGTCGCAACGGACTCGCTCGGCTTGTACCCAGAACACTAGCTTTTCATAATAGTGAGCTTGTTCCTCTTTTGAGAACTGGAAATTTATGCCGCAGTCACGGCAAATTATTTCTTTGTCAAAATATGCAAAATGAGGAGCGATGTCGCAGAATAATTGACGCTTTGGCTTACCTCGTAATGCGCGTTTCTGAATCAGGCACACATCACAAGCCCAATCAACTTTATTTTTCTGCGCATCAAGCCAGTAGAAGTTGCCAATTATAATCCCATCTATAGTGCCGTAATATTTATTTGGTACATCGTGGGAAATCTGACTGATAAACACGCAGCATTCAGATTCAGTCCGCAACTCGCCGCAACATGGACACTTCAGTGGCTTGGGTTTTCCTGCCTTTTTCATTTCAGAATAAACAAAGAATTCAGCTTTTGAGCAAAAGGTACGCTTGTTTCTGAAGTACGAATTTGCCATCATGACGCCGTATCCAGCACGTCATCCCCGTCATCGGCCATCGTCTTGGCCAGCTTCTCGATGTTTAAACTCCGCGCCGAGGCGTCGAAAATTTCGCGGTAGGTGCCTTTTAGGTCGTAGAGTTCGTCGTGGGTGCCGCTTTCCACCATGTGGCCTTTTTTCATGACGTAGATGCAGTCCGAATCCACGATTTGGGCGAGGCTGTGGGAGATGATGACCACCGTACGGCCCTGCTTGATGGCGTCGAGCGAGTTTTTGATTTGCTCGGTGGCGATGGCGTCGAGGCTGGCGGTGGGCTCGTCGAGGAAGATGATGGGCGGGTTTTTGAGGAAGAGCCGGGCGATGGCGATGCGCTGCTGCTGCCCTCCGCTCAGTTGCTGGGCATCGGACTCATACTGGCGCGGCAAGTCCAGAATCTGGTCGTGCAGGTAGGCCTGGCGGGCGGCGGCTTCGATGTCGGCCTGGGTAGCGGTGAAGTCGCCGTAGCGGATGTTTTCTTCGATGGTGCCCTTGAAAATGTGGTTTTTCTGGAGCACCAGGCCAATTTCCTGACGCAGAGCAAAAGTATCGTACTCGGCCAGCGGGCGGCCATCGAGCAGGATTTCGCCGCGGTCGGGGCGGTAGAACTGGCAGAGCAGGTTGATGATGGTGCTTTTGCCCGCGCCGCTCAGGCCCACCAGCGCGGTGGTTTTGCCGGCCTCGATGGTCAGGCTCACATCGTGCAGGGCGGCCGTGCCGCTGGGGTAGGTGAAGCTGACGTTGCGCAGCTCAAACTGGCCGCGCAGGTTGTCGCCGGGCGCCAGGGGGCCAGGGCGCTCGCGCTGGTCGTCGGCGTCGAGGATGGCGAAGAAGCCTTCGGAGTAGGTGAGGGCTTCGTTCATCTCGTCGTAGATGCGGTGGAGCTGCCGGATGGGCGCCGATACGTTGTTGAACAGCAAAATGTGGAACATGATGGCCCCGATGGAAATCTGGCGGCCCAGCACGAGGTAGGCCGTGAGCACGATGATGGCCACCACGCCAATCTGCTCGACGAAGGTTTTGAGGCCGTCGAAGCGGAAGTTGGTTTTGCGGGTCAGGAGCTGGGCGGCTTCGAGGCGGCTTTGCACGGCGGCCTGTTTCTGGCCCTCGTACTGCTCGCGTACGAAGCTTTTGATGACCACAATGCTGTCGATGATGCTGATGAGGCCGTGGTTTTTCTCCTCGCGCAGGCGCTGGAGGCCGCGCCGCACGCCCTGCAATTTCTCGGCCTGCGCGTAGCTGAGCCAGAAATACACCGGCAATACCGCTAGCGCCACCAGCCCCACCCATTTGTTGTTCAGAAAAATGACCACCAGCGCTACGATGGCGTTGGCGAAGAGCGGCATGATGTCGATGAAGAAGTTTTGCACCAGCTTCATGAGGCTTTCCACGCCGCGGTCGATGCGGGTCTGGAGCTTGCCGGTCTGGTTGCTTTCCTCGGAAAAGAACCCCAACTCGTAGCTCAGAATTTTGCTCACGGCTGTTTGCGAAAGCACGCTGGAGATATTGATGCGGATTTTCTCGCCGTAGTATTTCTGCCCGAAGGTGATGACGGTGTTGATAATTTCCTTACCCAACAAAATACCGCTCACCCAGGCCAGCATGGTCCAGCCGTCGGCCAGGCCCTGCCCGCGGTCGAGCATGCCCTGTACGGTATCAACCGTATAACGCAGCACGAAGGGGTTGACCTGCGCGGCCAGCGAGCCCACCAGTGTGAGCAGCAGCGTGGCAATAACCAGGCGGCGGTAGGGCCGCACAAAGGGCAGCAGGCGTTGAATAATCTGCCAAAGGCTCATCGAAACGGGGCGAAAGGTGGAGCCGGTTAGACGAGCGGGGTGGGGGCGGGGTTGTTTAAGCCCTGTGTACTCTTCGCAGGATGAGAAACAGCCGGATGCTATAATACTCAGGTGTCAATTCCCAGTCCAGGTTTAGCAAATCTTGTTCTGCTTCGGAAAAATTCTCATTGTCATAAAGAAATTCAGTGGCATAAATTTTAGAGTTGCTACAGCAGAAGAAGAAGCGAAACCAGTGGTATTCTTCGGTCAAGGCGAGCGAACTGATAATAGTTTCTATCCGATTGAACAATTCGGCCGGGATATATACAGGCTTATTTCCCGCTGCTTTGATACCGTAATTGCTGTGATATATTTTCCATGAATGGCCATTAATGACCCACTGCGCAATGTTGAGCTGCTCATTTTTCGACAGGTCTTGTAACGCCCCAATAATTACGTGAAGACTGTTTTTTGCAAAATTCCGCAGGTTGTATTCGACTGCGCTTTCCAATGTGTCGCTTACATCACCAAAGCATTCGATAATAACTCGCTTATTGATTATGATACTGACATCAAGCTGCGAAGAGATATTGTTCGGAAACTCTTGATAAGTAATTCGAGATTCTACCAATGCCAATTGCTTGGATACTAGCATAAACTTTTTCTCGAGTGGAATAGTGTCAATTCCATGACTGTTGAAAAGGGCTTGAAGCTGAGCATTGGCATCTGTCATATCAGCAGTATTGCAGGCATTAAGTTATTGTAGCTGTAATAGCAATGTATGTAACGATATTGTAACAGAAGCTTGCAGCGGGCGTATCTACCCCATCATGGTCGGCATGGATGTGAGGTGCAAGTTGTTGCCCCTTACCATATTTGCGCCATGAATGCTGCTTCCGCTTCAACCCCAACCACCGCACTGCATCGCGGCGATGGCAGCGTGTACCTCACCGTCGAGCGCAACCGCGCCGAAAACTGGATTCACGCCCGCTGGCAGGGCCGGCAAACGCTGGGCTCCATCATGGACGGCGGCCTGACCTACGTGGAAATGCTGCGCGCCGAGCCCTGCCCCAAGCTGCTCAACGACCACCGCGACCTCGCCGGCGACTTCTCCGACGCCAACTCCTGGATTGAGGAAGTCTGGACGCCGCTCATCATCGGCGCCGGCCTGCGCTACTTCGCGCAGGTGCTGTCGCCGGATATTTTCGGGCAGCTGGCCATCGAAAACCTGCAGGTGCGCATCGGCAACCTGCTCCACATTCATCTGTTCGACGACCTGGACGCAGCCCAGAGCTGGCTGTGTGCGCAGGCATAGGCCCCCGGAGGCTGCCGGCGCTTAAGAAGCGGAGCTGGATTCATTACCACATTTCTCTCGCCAGTGAAGAGTTCGGCTAAGGTCTGCATCCAACTAATTGTTCCGTAAATCAAACTATTAAATTGGATTTCAGGATTGATGAATATAACTGGTTAAAATTTTCAAAATAATTTCAACTGTTGATTTTTGGCCTATTAACTGTTTATAATCAGTGTGTTGAGGCTGGACGGCAGGGCCGTAAATAGGTTGAGCTAAGTGGCGTATTTGTCGTTCGGTGTAATAATAGCTGAGGTAAAATAGTTAAGCTAGAGCCGTAGGCTGCGGCGGCGGGTTGATATAGCCCGTTTTTTTATTGCTTAACCCCTTGTGTATGCTGCGTACTCTCATGTTGTTTTTGCTGCTGTTGGGCGCTTGCGCTATCGATATTCAACCGGCCGCAGCGGCCCACCGGCCCATTCACCGCCACAAGCCCATGGCCGGCGATTTCCGGCCCGTGTACCGCTACTACCGCGGCCCAGGCCGCCATAAAGACCGGTTTCGCAAGTTTTCGAAGCGCCGCACGCATAAAGCCAAAGGAGGATTCTTCTCGAATTTCGGCCACAAGCGTCGGGGCACGCTGTAAGCCGGAGCGTCTGGTTTTAGCTATTTGACTGTAGCAACATTTCTGTCGCGACTGGCGGCTGCTCCCGATGCGGGGGCAGCCGCTTGCTATTAGGGCCCAGCGGGTTTGTGCCTAAACGGCGGCAGGTGAGGGGCCACCGCGCCCGGAGCAACGCCGGCCAAGGTGCGGCGTACAGGTGGTAGAACCACTTCCGCCACCATGAATAGCCTGCCGCCTCCCACCGCCCACACCGGCGAGCCTCTTAGCCGCGTCGACGGCCGCCTGAAAGTGACCGGGCAGGCCCGCTACGCCGCCGAGCAC
>NZ_BAAGZM010000281.1:0-5460 GCF_054778495.1 Hymenobacter agri | reverse complement strand
ACCGTCGACCTGCCCGCCGGCACCACCATCGCCGTGCTGCGCGACCGCATCGAGCTGGAGCGCCGCCTGGAGCTGAACATGGAAGGGCACCGCTGGTTCGACCTGCTGCGCACCGAGCGCGCCGGCCAGAACCGCGCCCTGCAGGTAATGAATGCCTATTTCACGCAGTACAGCATCCGACCGAACAACTCCGCCGCCGGCAGCATCGTGCAGATTGACCAGCACAACCTGCTCTTCCCGCTGCCCATCCAGGAAATCCAGACCAACCCGATTCTGACTCAGAACCCGGGCTACAACTAAGGTGGTAGACGATAGCAGCACGTCATGCAGAGCGCAGCGAAGCATCTCGCGTGCCGCCACTAATCAATCGCGCCAAAACGGTTGGATTACTACCACATGCGAGATGCTTCGCTGCGCTCTGCATGACTTCTTTCCCCTCCTCCCCCTATCCCTTCTCCCCTCTTTCCATGCCCCACCCCACCCCGCTGAAGCTGCTGCTGGCCCTCGTGCTGGGCATTGGCTTCTGTGCTGCACCGGCGGCCCGCGCCCAAACCACCCTCATCCAAAATGCGCCGGGCCGCCGCGTGCTCAGCCTCAACGGCAGCTGGAACTACATCATCGACCCTTACGAAAACGGCTTTTATGACTACCGCCGCGAGGCGTTCGATAAGTCGGCCAGCGGCAAGGGCGGCTACTACGACAACGCCAAGCCCAGCACCGCCCAGGAGCCCGAACTGATTGAGTACGACTTTGACCACTCGGCCGCCCTGCAGATTCCCGGCGACTGGAACTCGCAGGACCCCAAGCTGCTGTACTATGAAGGCACCATCTGGCTGAAAAAGAGCTTCAAGATTACACCCACGGCCGGCAAACGCTATTTTCTCTACTTCGGGGCAATTAACTACGAATCCCACATTTACCTGAACGGCAAGAAGCTGGGCATGCACCAGGGCGGCTTCACGCCCATCCAATACGAAGTAACGGGCAGGCTGAACCCCAGCGGCGAAAACTTCGTGGTGGTGAAGGCCGACAACACCCGCCACTTCGATGCCGTGCCCACCATCAATACCGACTGGTGGAACTACGGCGGCATCACCCGCGACGTGTTCGTTGCCGAAGCGCCCGAGACGTTCATTGTCGACTACAAGGTGCAGCTGGCCAAGGACAATATGAGCCAGTTGGCTGGCTACGTGCAGCTCGATGGCGCCTCCAAAAGCGGCCAGTCGGTAACGCTGAACATCGCCGAAGCGGGCATCAAGCAAACGCTAAAAACTGACGGCGAAGGCCGCGCCACGTTCAGCATCCCGGCCAAGAAGCTGAAACTGTGGTCGCCGCAGACCCCTAAGCTGTATGCAGTTTCGCTCACGAATGGCAGCGAAACGGTGCAGGACAAAATCGGCTTCCGCACCATACAGACGCGGGGCCAGGACATCCTGCTGAACGGCAAGTCTACGTTTATGCGCGGCATTTCCATTCATGATGAGAACCCGCTCATTCCCGGCCGGGCGCGCGGCGAGGGCGACCTGCGCATGCTCCTCACCTGGGCCAAGGAGCTGGGCTGCAACTACGTGCGCTTGGCCCACTACCCGCACAACGAAACCATGCTCAAGCTGGCCGACGAAATGGGCCTCCTCGTGTGGGCCGAAGTGCCGGTATACTGGACCATAGCCTGGCAAAACCCTGCCACCTACCAAAACGCCGAAACCCAGCTCTCGGACCTGATTTCAATGGGGAAAAACCGCGCCAGCATCGTGGTGTGGTCGGTGGGCAACGAAACGCCCCTCGGCGACCCGCGCCTCACATTCATGACCAACCTCGTGAAAAAAGCGCGCAGCCTCGACGATACGCGCCTCATCGCCGCCGCCTTGGAACTGCACCGCACCCCCGACAACGTGGTGCACGTGGACGACCCGCTGGGCGAGTCGCTCGACCTGACCAGCTTCAACGAATACGCGGGCTGGTACTGGGGCGGCAAGCCCGGCGAAATCACCAAGTACACCTTCGACATCAAGTACAACAAGCCGGTGATGATTAGCGAATTCGGCGGCGATGCGCTGGCCGGCTACCACGGCGACGCCGATACCCGCTGGAGCGAGGAGTACCAAGAGGCCCTCTACGTGAACCAGCTGAAGATGCTGAGCACGATAAAAGGCCTGCGCGGCATGACGCCCTGGATTCTGGCCGACTTCCGCGCCACCCGGCGGCAGCACCCGGTGTACCAGAACGGCTTCAACCGCAAGGGGCTGATTTCAAGCACGGGCGTGAAGAAGAAGGCATTTTACGTGCTGCAGGAATATTACCGGCAGCAGGCGGCGAAATACGATACGGGGAAATGACAAAGTCAGCAACCCGTAGAGATGCATATTTGCGTCTCGTCGTCCGCGCCAACCAGACGAATCGTTCAACGACGAGACGCAATTATGCGTCTCTACATCGTTCGCTTTTCAAGCATCTTCTAGCTGCTGGGGTGTTAGTCGGACTATCATCCGCCGCCCACGCCCAAACCGCCTCCCGCGACAGCGCCGAATACATCCTGCGCGTGGCTGCCAAAAAGACCATCAACAACTCCGCCATCGACGGCAAGGCGGGCTTTTCGGAGTATAAAAACTATCCCACTCGCACCATCGCGACACTGCAAAATTTCACACCGGCCACGACCAAGCTGGACAAGTACGGCGGGCGGCTCGATAAGAAAACCAAGGCCACCGGCTTCTTCCGCGTCGAGAAAATCAACGGCCGCTGGTGGGCCGTGGACCCCGACGGCTACTACTTCCTGCACAACGCCCCCAACGACGTGCAGCCCGGCGGCTCGGCGCGCACCCAGCAGGCGCTACAAGCCAAATACGGCGACCGCGCCGGCTGGATGGCCGCCACCCGTAAGTTCTTCTTCGCGAATGGCTTTAATGGCGCGGGCGCGTGGTCGGCGACGAAGGAGATTCAGGCCGAAAACCAGAAGGCCGACCAGCCCCTGGCCTACACCATCAATCTGGACTGGATGAGCGGCTACGGCAGCAAGCGCGGCGGCACCTACGTGCAGCCCGGCCACAAAGGCTACCCCAACGACGTGATTTTCACCTTCGACCCCGGCTTTGAAGAATACGTGGCGGAGCAAGCCAAAAAACTGGCCGCCAACAAGAAGGACAAAAACCTGTTCGGCTATTTCTCCGACAACGAAATGCCGCTGCTGCGCAAAAACCTCGACGGCTACCTGAAACTGGCCCCCACTGAGCCCGGCTACGTGGCCGCCAAAAAATGGGCCGACGAGCGCAACATCACCCTCGAAACCATTACCGACCAGAACCGGGCCGATTTCCTGGCCTTTGCGGCCGAGCGCTACTTCAGCATCGTGGCCAGGGCCCTGAAGAAGTACGACCCCAATCATATGTACCTGGGCTGCCGCTTCCACGGCGCGCAGCGCTACTACCCGGAGCTGATGAAGGTGGCGGGCAAGTACCTCGACGCCGTGAGCATCAACTACTACAACAACTGGACGCCCGAAAAAACCTGGGTGCGCGACTGGGAAGTTTTCGCCGGCAAGCCCTTCATCGTGACGGAATGGTACGTGAAGGGCGAAGACGCCCCCGGCCTGGCCAACACCGCCGGCGCCGGCTGGGTGGTGAAAACGCAGACCGACCGTGGCCTCTTCTACCAGAATTTCACGCTGGGCCTGCTCGAATCGAAGAATTGCGTGGGCTGGCACTGGTTCAAATATCAGGACAACGACCCCACGCTGGTGGGCGCCGAACCCTCGAACACCAACGCCAACAAGGGCATCGTCGACAACAACCTGGAGCCCTACCAACCGCTGCTCGACAAGATGCGCGAGCTCAACCAACAGATGTATCATCTGGCCGACTTCTTCGACCAGCGTTAACCTACCCGTGCCTACCTGGCGGCCGCCTGGCCGTTTCGGAGTCCGAAAAAACTGCTTCCCCTGCCGGAATTACGCCTCACGAGAATGGTGGGAACGTATGACTGAGGCCCCGGCCGGGGCGGCGGTGGCTTGCGGCCGCCAGAAATGCACAATTCCTTTTCCGGCTGCTCCGGCGGCCTTTCATTGCATCTGCATGACTTTTTCGTTTCCTAAGCCGCTGTTGCCGCTGCTGTTGTTGGGCCTGCTGTCCGGCCCGGCGGCCGTCGCGCAAAAGAAAAAACCTGCCCCAACGGCGGCCACTGCCCGCCCGGCCGACATCGAGCAGCGCATCAGTGCCCTGCTCACCCAGATGACGCTGGAAGAGAAAGTCGGCCAGCTTAACCAGTATTCAGGACGGGAAGTAACCGGCCCGGCCAGCGACCGCAAGAACACCCTGCTCAGCAGCATCCGCAACGGGCAGGTGGGCTCGATGCTGAACGTGAAGGGCGTGAAGGATACCCGCGAAATCCAGGCTGTGGCGCTGGAATCGCGCCTGCACATTCCGCTGCTGTTTAGCCTCGACGTCATTCACGGCTACCAGACTACCTTCCCCATTCCGCTGGCCGAGGCTGCTTCCTGGGATTTGGATGCCATTCGGCTGGGCGCGCACGTGGCCGCCCGCGAGGCCGCCGCGTCCGGCATTCACTGGACGTTTGCGCCGATGGTGGACGTGGGCCGCGACCCACGCTGGGGCCGCGTGATGGAAGGCGCCGGCGAAGACCCCTACCTCGGCTCGCAGATTGCCCGGGCCCGCGTGCTGGGCTTTCAGGGCGAGAAGCTGGGCGGCACCGATGCCGTGATGGCCTGCGCCAAGCACTTCGCCGCCTACGGAGCCGCCACCGCCGGCCGCGACTACAACGTCGTCGACCTGAGCGAGCAGCAGCTCTGGGAAACCTACCTGCCGCCATTCCGCGCTGCCGCCGAGGCTGGCGTAGCCACGTTCATGAACTCGTTCAACACCCTGAACGGTATTCCGGCCACCGGCAGCAGCTACTTGCAGCGCGACATTCTGAAAGGCCAGTGGCAATACCCCGGCTTCGTGGTGAGCGACTGGGGCTCGATTGGCGAAATGGCTAACTGGGGCTACGCTGCCGACAAAGCCGACGCCGCCCAGAAAGCCATTACCGCCGGCTCCGACATGGACATGGAGAGCGATGCCTACCACCAGAAGCTGGCCCAGCTGGTGAACGACGGTAAAGTGAACATCAGCCTGGTGGATGATGCCGTGCGCCGCATTTTGCGCAAGAAGTTTGAACTGGGTCTGTTTGACGACCCCTACCGTTTTTCGGACGAGAAGCGCGAAAAGCAGGTGCTGGCCGACCCACAAAACCGCGCCGCCGCCCGCCAGATGGCCCAAAAGTCCCTGGTGCTGCTGAAAAACACCAACGCTACTCTGCCCCTCACTCCGGCCCTGCGGCGCGTGGCAGTCATCGGCCCGCTGGCCAAGGCCAAGCGCGACCTCAACGGCAGCTGGACCGTGGACACCGACACCACGCGCATCACCTGGTTTTACAACGGCCTGCGCCAGCGCACCGGCTAGAGCACCG
>NZ_BAAGZM010000280.1:0-5479 GCF_054778495.1 Hymenobacter agri | reverse complement strand
AGCGGCGTGGCGGCCTCACCACCCAGGGGCTGGAGCAGCTGCAGGTTCAGCTGGGCCTCGTGCAGGGGCGAGTGGCGGCGGCTAAGGGCCACCAGGCGGTTGCAGGTAAGCCAATGCTGCCAGCGGTTGCGCGTGCCGATGCGCACCGGAATGCGGGCCTTCTGGGCGAGGCGAGCCAGTAGCTTGTTGGGGAAGACGTGCACGATGGCCGCCGCATCGAATCGGCGCAGGGCGGCTACTTGCTCGGGTTCAGGCAGCTGCTGCAGCTCATCCAGATTCAGAAAATCATCGACCCAGGGGCAGGCGGCGGCCACGGCGGCGGTGTAGCTGCGGCCAATGAGCACCACGCGGCAGCCGGGGTGCAGCTCCTTGAGGCAGCCGCAGACGGGCAGGGTAAGCACCACGTCGCCAATGGCATCGGTACGCGAGACGAGGAAGGTGGGCAGGGTGGCGGGGCTCATGCTTCGGCGCGTTCGGTGCGGGTTTTCAGCTTGGCGAATTTCAGGAACACGCCCCAGGCTGAGATGCCGGCGATGCACAGGCCCGCGAAGCCATCGAGAAAGCCGAGCCGAAAGACGTAGCCGTGCACGAATTTCCAGAGCGGCTTGAGCAACAGGTGAAACAGGCCGACGCGGGTTTTGCCGCGCAGGGCCAGCTCCTGAGCCGTGATGCTGGTGAACTTGTTGAGCTGCGTGACGTGCTGGGCGATGCTGTGATAACTGTAGTGCAGGGCGTGACCGGCGAGCGGCGCGGTAGTCTGGCCGGGGTTCACCTCGAATTTCTCGTGCAGCAGCAGGCCCGTCCAGCGGCCGAGGCGGCGGTCGTAGAGGCGCAGCTTGCGGTCGGGGTACCAGCCGCCGTGGCGCACCCAGTGGCCGCAGTAGTTGGTGAGGCGGGCCATGGAGTAGGCGGCGTGCTGCCAACTGGCCTTGGCCTCGCGCACGGCCTGGCGCAACTCGTCGGTAAGGACTTCGTCGGCGTCGAGCTGCAGCACGTGGTCAAATTGGGCCTGGCTGGTGGCGTAATTTTTCTGCTCGACGTAGCCGGCAAAAGCGTGCTGGATGACGCGCGCGCCGTACTGGCGGCAGATTTCCACGGTGCGGTCGGTGGAGAAAGAATCGACCACGAGCACGTCGTCGGCCACGTTGCCCAGCGCTTGCAGGCAGCGGGCAATGTTGGCCTCTTCGTTAAAGGTGATGATGACGACGGAGAGCGGAACGGGCATGGGCGGGCAAAGGTAAGGGGGCAACAAAAAGGTAAGCGGGCAACAAACTGTGTGGTGCGGCCATCTTTGCCGCTCCGCTTTCTGTCAATGCCCGGCGATGCCCGCACCAGTACCTGAATTTCGCAAATACCGGCTAGCCAGAAGCTGGCGCATTTTTATGTACCTAGTTGCGCCGCTGCTGATAGCGCTTTGTATAGGCATGCCGTTGCTCTGGTGGCTAGAGAAGCCAATGCCGTTGCTCACGGCGCTGTATTGCCTGCTACCGCTGGGCTTTGCCCTGCTGTTGCTTTACGGGCTGGCCGAAGCCATCTGGGGCTACGTTGCCATCAGCCCGGAAGGTATCGTGGAGAGGAGCGTGCTTGGGCGTCGGCAGTTAGCATGGGCCGAAATCAAAGGCTATCGAATAAGCAGCAATTATCTGCGACTATTGCCCACCGACACACATAAGCGGGCTATCAGAATCGGGTTGCTGACGGAGAATATCGAAATGGTTTCCGATTGGATAGCCAGCTATTACCCGAATTTGAATCAGGTTGCAACAATAGCTGCAGAGGCCCCGCCTGTACCTTTCGCTGCGCCAACCACTCGTCCGGCTTCCGAGCAAAAATTGGCTGAGGCCCGCCAGACCGCCCAGTTGCTGAACCGGACCAGTTGGGCGGTGCTGGCGTGGCTGTTGTTCTGGCCGGTGCCCTACACCCTAGCCATTACGGCGGGCCTGCTACTGCCGCTGGGCGCAGCGGTAGCGCAGTGGCTATACCCGAACCAGCTGCGGGCCGATGAGCCGGATGCCAGTGGTATTCCTTCGCTCGGCATCGCACTAATTATGCCCGCAGCAGGCCTTTTCGGCCGGATGCTGCTTGATGCAGAATTGGTAAGCGTAGCGGCAGTTCAGCCGTGGGCGTACCCGGTAGGAGGCAGCTTGGCGCTGCTGTTGGTTGCTGGCAGTTGGCAGCAGCTGATTGGGAGAAACCGTGATTTGGGACAGCTCATTATTGTTTTGCCGTCGGCGCTATTGTATGGGTTCAGCGCCCCGGTGGCTTATAATGTCGCCTTCGACACAAGCAAGCCGGTTTATTACGCGCCCCGGCTGCTGCGCAAGTATATCAACAACGATGAATTTGCTGGATGCACCGCAGTGGTTGCGCCGTGGGGACCATTTCGCGACTCGGCTCTGGTACACATCAACTCTGCGCATTACCGGCAGTTGCGGCCCGGCAATCGGGTGCGGGTGCGCTTTATGCCGGGGGCGCTCGGGGTTGCGTGGTTTAAGGCAGTGGAATAGAACTTGGTCGGTAAGGGCCGCCCCGCAGCCCCGCTAGCAACATTTCCGTACCGTAAGCCGCCGGGCGTGCGTAACTTGCGCCCCTATTTGCAACTTCATCCATGAAAAAAACGCTCCTCCCCGGCCTGCTGGCCGCTGCCCTGCTGTCGCTCACGCTGCCTTCGTGCGGCCCCTCGGTTGATAACGAGGAAGACGTGGTGACCACCAAACTGCCTGACCTGCCCGCCGCGCCCGACACCACCAAAGGTGCCAAACAGCCCGAGCAGTACCGCGAGCTGAACTCGGTGAACGCCACCGAAGACATCAAAAAGATGCAGCCGCAGATGTAATCCGGGCGCACTGCGCAAGTATCAATGAGCAATGAACAATGCCCGGGCGGCGTTTTTCATTGCTCATTTTTATTCGCTTAAGTTTTGGCTTCACCATCCATTATTCATTGTTCATTGAGCACTGTTAACTACACCCTGCGCCGCGGCGTGGAGGCCGACCTGCCCCAGGTACTGGGCCTGATTCGGGAACTGGCCGAATACGAAAAGGCCCCCGAGGCCGTAACCAACACGCTAAAAGCCATGCGGCGCGACGGATTTGGCCCGCAGCCCATTTTCAGCTTTTTCGTGCTGGAAAACGAGGCCGCCGAAATCATCGGGCTGGCGCTTTATTATACGGCGTACTCGACCTGGAAGGGCCGCATGCTCTACCTCGAAGACCTGGTGGTGACCGAAGCCGCCCGACGCGGCGGCCTGGGCCGGATGCTGTTCGATGCCGTGGTGGCCGAGGCCCGCGCCACCGGCGCCGTGCGCATGAAGTGGCAGGTGCTCGACTGGAACGAGCCCGCCATTGGCTTCTATAAAAAGCTGGGCGCCACCATTGAGGACGAATGGCTGAACGGCAACCTCGACGAAGAACAGCTGGCCCGCTACGAAGCGGCCACGCCGGGCAACGCCTAGATTGGCGCTAACCGCGCCGAAGCGCCCGCCGCGGCTCATCCGAACGACTTGTTTGGGCGGGCGGCGGCGGGCGCTTCACGTTTAGCCGGGCTATTGGCGCACAAAGCGCTGGCTGCCGGTAGTGCCCTGGGCATCCTGCCAGTGCAGCAGGTAGAGGCCGGGGCGCAGTGTGGCCACATCGACAGTAAGCAAGCTCAGGCCCGCCGTTACGTTGAAGGCAGCGGCGCGCGCAAGCCGGCCTTGCTCGTCGTACACCCGGAGCGTAAGTGGCCCGGCGGCTGCGGCCGAATACTGCAGCTGCAGCGCAGTGCCCGCCACCGGATTGGGGAAAATACTCGTGGTGGCCCCTTCAGAGTTCAGCAACACGGGAGCCGCATTATCGAGCGAGCCATCGGGGCGCACCAGGCGCAGGCGGTAGTAGTGCAGGCCGGCGGGAGCCTGGGCATCGGTCAGGCTGTACTGACCGGCGGTGGCCCGGTTCGGTACCGCACCCACGCGCTGCCAGCTCAGGGTATCGAGGCCAGCGCTGCGCTCGACCACGAAGCCCGTCAGAAAACATTCGTCGCGGGTAGTCCAATTGAGTGTGGGGCCAGTGCCCGCCACGTAGCTCCCGCCAAAAGCCGTGAGCGGCGCGGGCAGTAGCGCCGGACCGCCGCAGCCCAGGTTGCGAAAACTGCGCACGCGCAGCACTTGCCGGCCGCCGGCAATATCGCTGCTGGCGCTCAGGGTGCGGGCATTCTGGCCGCGGGCTACGGCGTAGTGCATCACCGCGCCGGGCAAGATGAGGTGGCCCAATTGCTGGGCGTGGCCCAGCTCGTGCACGGCCACGGTTTCGAAGTCGATTTGCGGGCTGGTGGCGTTGGCCGGGCCAAACTGGAAGTTGGCGCCATCATCGAACTGCATATCAATTTCCTTCACCCAGAATACTACCGAGCCGTCGGGAGCGTAGCAGCCGCGGTAGTAGCTGGTGGTGCGGCCCAGCACCTGGGCGGGCAGCTGAGCCCCCTGGTCGAAGGCTACTACGTTCGCGCCGTCGTCGGCAATGGCGTTGCTGGTGCCGGCGGCGCCATCCCAGTTCATGCCCGTGCTGCAGCGCCACGAGGCCAGGGCGCGCTGCCAGGCCGCCGTGGGACCGGCCACAAAGTTGGGCCCCAGCTGAAAGCTGATGCCGCCGCTGGCATTCTGGGCCACGTGGTTGGGTCGCTGCAGGATGGTACCGTCGGTGCTTTCCACGTTGGTCAACGCATAGATGACGGTTACGGGCACGAGGCTCTCGGCCGGCAACTGGCCGTCGGTGGTGACGCGCACGAGGCCTGAGCCGGCCGGGTGGCCGCCGCTGGCTGCCGAGGGCACCCGCACCTGAATACGGGTATCGGTCCAGGTGAGGTAGTCGGTATCGCGGGCTTTCACGCGGGTGGCGCCGCCGTCGTCGGCATTGCGAAACTCCACGAAGCCCGTGCCGCGGGCACTGCCAAACCCGCTGCCATTAATGGTGAGCACCGCCCCTACCCCGGCCGGCAGGCTAAGCGGACTGAGACTGGTAACCACTGGCGCCTGCGTGCCCGCGGGCCGGGCCGTCGAAGCCTTCGGTAAGGCTGGCAGGGGCTGTAGCACTTGCCGCACCTGCCCCGTCAGGCTGGCCAGCTGCTGGTAGAAAGCCTGGTTGAGCGCCGGATAGGTACGGAAGGGCTCTGCGGCGGTGCCGTCGAGCGGGTTTACTTCGATAAAGCCTTGCTGGCTGCCCACCGGGGTAAGCAGGCGGCCACCGCCCGGCAGCCCGAGCCAGGGAGCCGCCGCCAGAAAGAACACGCCCAGCTGGCCGGGCACGAGCTGCAGCGTGTTGGTAAGGGTTTGCTGGTCGAGGCCGAGGCGTCCGCCTTCGGTGAGGAGCAGCAGGCCCGTGGTATCGGCGGGCTGGCCCTTCAGCACCGAAAGCACCTGCAGCCGGTGCCGGGTGAACAAACGCTGGTGGCCGGCATCCCAGAAGCTTTGCGCATCGCGCACCCGGGCCTCGACGACCAGCGC
>NZ_BAAGZM010000279.1:0-5489 GCF_054778495.1 Hymenobacter agri | reverse complement strand
GCCCAAATGCGCCTCGGCCCAGCGGAAGGCCGGCACCAGCGCCACCACCGAGCCGCGGGCGAAGTTGGGCGCGGTAGTGGCCACGGTGGCCCGCAGGTTGGTGCCGAACTGCTCGGCCGCCACCGTCACGAACAACGCCCAGAAACCCACCGAAATGCCGATGACGAAGCAGGCGGCGTAGAAAACCGTTTGCGAAACGCCGTGTAGGCCGAACAGGTACACGCCCACCATCAGGGTGCAGAAGGCCAGGAACACCTGCAGGGCCCGGTTGCGCGAGCGCAGCAGCTGGCTGAGCGCCCCGCTGGCAAAATCGCCAAACACCAGCCCGAAGTAGCACCAGAACACCGCCAGCCCGGCCGAGAGCGGCGCCGGCACGGCCTGCACGCCCAGCGCCTCGCCAAACTCGGGCGCGAAGGTGATGAGAATGCCCACCACAAACCATAGCGGCACCCCAATCAGCAGGCAGCGCAGGTAGCGTCCCAGCCGGGCCGGGTTGGTGAACAAGCTGAAAAAGTTGCCCCGGCTAACGTGCGTGGCCGCCTGCGCCTTCTGAAACATGCCCGACTCGAACACGCTCACGCGCAGCAGCAGCAGGGCCAGGCCCAGGCCGCCGCCCACGAAATAGGCATTGCGCCAGCCCCAGCGGTCGCCCACCCAGTAGCCGAGCAGGGCGCCGCTCACGCCCACGGTGGCCACTATCATGGTGCCGTAGCCGCGCTTGTCCTGCGGCAGGCTTTCGCTCACGAGGGTGATACCCGCGCCGAGCTCGCCGGCCAGCCCGATGCCGGCAATGAGGCGCAGCCAGGCATATTGGTCAAGCGTCTGCACGAAGCCGTTGGCGATGTTGGCCAGCGAATAGAGCAGGATGGAGCCGAATAGCACCGACAGGCGCCCCTTCTTGTCGCCGAGAATGCCCCAGAGGATGCCGCCGAGCAGCATGCCCCCCATTTGCATCGAAATCAGGTATTCGCCCTGGGTTTTGAGAGCTTCCTTACCCACCACGCCCAGCGCGGTGAGGCTGCCCACGCGCACGATGCTGAACAGGATGAGGTCGTAGATGTCGACGAAATAGCCCAGCGCCGCCACAATGACGGCGGCCGTGAGCACAGTGTTTTTTGTAGGGTGGGAAGCTTGCATGCCCGAAATGTAGCGCGGACTTTGCAGTCCGCGAGGCCAACGGACTCGGCTTTACCACTCTCGGACTACGAGGCTGCGCTACCGATGCACGGTTTCCACAGCTACCTCGCAATGGCTGTGGCAGCCGCCGGGCAGGGGGCCATCCTCCACCTGCACGGTGCTGTGGCGGATGTTGAACTCGGTTTCGAGGCCCTTGGTGAGGGTGGCCAGCCATTGCGCGTCGGCCGCGCCGGGGCGCACGAGGTGGGCCATAAGAGCGGCATCGTGGCCGGCGCTGCTCAGGCTCCAGATGTGCAGGTCGTGCACGGATTCGACCTGGGGCTGCTTAAGCAGGTAGGCGCGCACGGCTTCGGGGTCGATGCCGTCGGGCACGGCCTGCAGGCCCAGGCGCAGGCTGTCGCGCAGCAGCCCCCACGAGCTGAACGCGATGATGCCGAGGATGATGAAGCTGATGACCGGGTCGAGCCAGGTCCAGCCGGTGAGCAGCACGAGGCCGCCGCCGGCCACCACGCCCACACTCACTAGCGCATCGGTGAGCATGTGCAGGTAGGCCCCGCGCACGTTCACGTCGCCCTTCTGCCCGCTGCGGAACAGCAGGGCAGTGATGCCATTCACCAAAATGCCAATGCCGGCCAGTATCATCACCCAGCGGCCGTTCACGGGCTCGGGGTGGCGCAGGTGGTCGATGGTTTCCCACAGAATAAAGCCCAGTGCAGCATATAATAAGGCCGTGTTCAGCAGCGCGGCCTGAATGGTGGCCCCGCGGTAGCCAAAGGTGTAGCGCCGGGTGGCCGGGCGGCCCGCCAGCCAAGCCGCGCCCCAGGCCAGAGCCAAGCTGAGCACGTCGCTCAGGTTGTGGCCGGCATCGGAGAGCAGGGCGCTGGAATTGGCCCAGAAGCCGCCAATGGCTTCGGCGATGACAAAGGCCAGGTTGAGGCCAATGCCAATGGCGAAGGCGGCGCTGAACTGACCGCCGGGCGGCGGCGCAGCGTGCTGGTGGCCGGCGTGCGAGTGGCCGGGGGCCGAATGGTCGTGGTCGTGAGGCATGAGCGGAAAAGCGTAGGACTGCGTTCTAAACGCAGCGCCGCGGCTTTAGATGCGACGCGGCTACGGCTCGCGCGTCAGCACCTCGTCAATCAGGCCATATTCCTGCGCCTCGTCGGCGCGCAGCCAATAGTCACGGTCCGAGTCGGCGTGGATTTGCTGGTAGGTTTTGCCGGTGCGCTCGGCGTAGATGCCGTATAGCTCCTCGCGGATTTTAATGACCTCGCGGGCCGTGATTTCGATGTCGGCCGAGGGGCCCTGCACGCCGCCGCTGGGCTGGTGAATCATGATGCGGGCGTGGGGCAGGGCCGAGCGTTTGCCCAGCGCGCCGCCGCAGAGCAGGAAGGCGCCCATGCTGGCCGCCAGCCCCGTACAGATGGTGGCCACGTCGGGCCGCACGTACTGCATGGTATCGAACATGCCGAAACCGGCGTATACCGACCCACCCGGCGAATTGATGTAGAGCAGAATATCCTTGCGGGCATCAACGGATTCCAGAAACAGCAGCTGGGCGTTGATGATGTTGGCAATGTTGTCGTCGACGGCCTGGCCGAGGAAGATGATGCGGTCCATCATCAGGCGCGAAAACACGTCGATTTCGCGGAAATTCTGCGGCCGTTCCTCAATGACGGAGCGGGTCATGTTGGTGAGGAAGGGCCAGGCCAGGCCCTCGGCGTAACGAGTGTATTGGTCGACGGTGAGGCCGTTGAGGCCCCGGCCGTGCACGGCGAACTTGCGGAATTCGGTTGGGTTGAGCATACGATTTTGAGGGTTAAGGAAAGGGCAAGGCGAGGCTGGCCGGGCCGGAATTGGCACGGTGGGGAAGGCCCGTTGAGATTGGATGGAGTAGCGATGTAGAGACGCATATTTGTGTCTCATCGACCGCACCGTTTAGAAGTCGTTCATGTGTTCCCGTTCAGCGACGAGACGCAAGTAGGCGTCTCTACCACCGGCGGCGCAGCCAGCCAAACCAGCCTCCGTACAGCCGCGCATGTAGCTGGCGTAGCTCCTGCCGCAGCTGCTGGCGGCCGGCGGCGCGCAGGCCGTGATAGAGCTGCTGCTGAGCTGCGGCGTCGGCGGCCAACTCGCCGTCGAACAATTGGCGCAGCTGCCACTCGTCGGCCGGCAGGGCGGCGGGGCCGTTCAGGAGCTGTTGCTCGATGAGTTGAAGGCGTTCGAGTTCAGGGCGCATGGCTTAGTATTCGATGGTTTCGGCTCGGAAGGCGGCGCGTACCGAAGTGCGCAGCCGCTCCAGGCACTTGAACTTCTGCACCGTGGCCGAGCGGACAGTGCGGTAGCCGCTGGCTTCGGCAATCTGGGCCAGCGGCTGCTGGAAGTAGTAGAAATTGAGCAGCATATCCCGGCATTTCGCGCCCAGCCGCTCCACGTAGTCGCGCACGGCGAAGCCCGGTTCAGTAGCGGTTTCCGCTTCTTCAGCGGCAAAAGCGTCGGTGGCATCCGGTAGTGGCTCGTGGGGCAGGCGGGTGCGGCGGCGTAGCTCGTGCTGCCAGCGGTGGCGGGCCACGCTTACAAGGTAGGTGCTGGCTGCCGCCGTGAGCACCAGCGTGCCACCCACGGCCTGTTCGTAAAAAACCACCAGCGCATCCTGAAACACGTCCTGCGCATCCTGTTCCGACCCGCCTTGGCGCTGCACCAGCCGCCGCACCGTCGGGAAAGCCTGCCGGTAGAGCTGGGTGAGGGCGCGTTCACGGTTGGCCAGTAGGGCCGCGCGGAGCGTCTGAGCGGGCGTAGTGGATGGGAGCAAGGCAGTCATTGGCGCAGGCATTTACTAATTAATCCATTTTCTGGGTAACTATCACCCCCGTACCCAAAAGAAAATGGCCGCATCCCGGAGAGGAATGCGGCCATTCGGTTTGTGATGCGGTTATCGTTTACACGGCCAGCACCTGCTCGCGGCGGCGCAGGAAGCGGTGCAGTACGGCGGCCGTGCCGCTACGCAGGGCGGCCTGCACGCTGCCAGCGGCCAGGCGGCCGGTTTCGGCGGCGCCGTTCATATAGCCCTGGTACCAAGCGCTGCAGTGCTCGCCGGCGAAGAACAGGTTGCCCACGGGCTTAATTTCAGCCCCGGCGATGGTGCTGTACTGGCCCACCCGGTAGCAGGCGTAGCTAGCCAGCGTGTACGGGTGTGTGGGCCAATGGAAGCGCTCCACAGTGCCGTTGAAGGCGGCGCGGGTGCCGGGCCAGGCGGCATCCAGCACGCGCAAATGCTGGTCGGCCTGCGACTGGGGCGAGCCCGTACCCATGGCCACGCCCACCTGGCCGCCCACAAACACCGTGAACGTGCCCACGCTGCCGGGCTGCAGCTGCGAGCCGTCCCAGCCGCCCTGCGTCACGGTGTCGGAGAAGAAGTAGCCGGTGTAGCCCTTGGTGCGCCAGGGGCGGCCGTTGAAGCCGAGGAAGAGCTTGGCGTTAGTGCCGTAGCCCAGGTTCTGGATGGCGTTGGTTTTCCAGGTGGGCAGCGGCAGGTTCAGGGCCACGGTGCGCAGGGTGGTGAAAGGCAGCGTGAGCACCACGTAGTCGGCCACCACCACGGTGCGGGTGCGGTCGGGCAGCTCGAAGGTGAGCTGGTACTCAGTGCCGGTCTGGCCCAGGGCCACCAGTTTGCGCTGCAGGGTAATCTGGCCGGGCAGTTGCGCGGCAATGGCATCGGTGAGCTGCTGGTTACCGCCTTTAATCTTGTACCGCTCGTCGCTGATGCCGAACATCTCAAGCGTGCCCTTGTTCACGTCGGCCTGAAACATCCACAGGAAGTTGATGGACGTCTGGTCGTTGGCCTCGCGGCCGAACTCGGTCACGTAAGCTTCTTCGAGCAGCGTCCGAATCCAGCCGGTCATGCCCAGCGTGTCGAAGTAGCCCGAAATGGACAGCTGGTCGAAGCGGGCGGCGCTGTTGCTCAGCTGGTCGTAGGTAATGTTGTTGTTGGGCAGCGAGCGGCTGTCGGCCTGAATCTGGTTGGCGTAGGGCCGCAGCGCGTCAATCACCTGCGCCACCGAGTGGTGCTGCCCGCCAAAGAAAAAGGCATCCTTGATGAGGACGGTTTCGCTGGGCGCTTCCACGTCGTAGAGCGGCAGGCCGAACTCCTGCACCAGGTTCAGCATGTCGGCGTGGCCCGAATCGATGAACTCGCCGCCCAGCTCGGTGGTCAGGCCCGGTCCCATCAGCCCGCGGGCCGTGAAGATGCGCCCACCGGCCCGGTTGCTGGCCTCGTAGATGTCGGCCCGCACGCCGGCCTTTTTCAGCTGGTACGCGCAGCTGAGGCCGGCCATACCCGCGCCCACAATGGCCAC
>NZ_BAAGZM010000278.1:0-5509 GCF_054778495.1 Hymenobacter agri | reverse complement strand
GCAATCGGCTGCCCCTGCAGCTTTAGCTTCAGCAGCCACGCGGCGCCCAGGGCCGCGGCTACCAGCTGCAGCACCACGGCCCCCACGGCGGGCGCCAGATGCTCCGAGGCCAGCTTGATGAAGAAATTATACAGCGCCAGGCACAGAGCCGTGAGCAGCGCCAGCGGAAGCCAGGAATTCATTGCAGGCGCGGTTTTATAGCAGCTCGTAGTTGCGGTACTCGCCCAGGCGGTAGCCCGTCAGGCGTTCCAGCGCCTGCTTCATCCGGTCTTTAAAGCGGTAGCGGTTGCGGCTCAGGTCGTGGTCGAAGTGCCAGTTCTGGGCCTTAATGCGGGACTGCATGGCGGCTGGGTGCGTGCCGGTGAAGCGCTGCAGCGAGTCGACCTGGCTGTAGTCGAACTCCTCGGCGGCAGCCACGTTTTGCGCCACCCACTCGTCGGAGTGCCACAGCTTATTAAAAGTTTCCTGCTTGCGCTGCATAGCAGCCGGCGGCTTCACCCACCCGTAGTGGTGCACGGTAGCGTCGAGGAGCCGCACGCGCAGCTTGCGGTTGTCGGCCCGCCGGAAGCCCTGGGCATCGCGGTACGAGCGCACGCCGATGCCGGGCCGCACGATGCGGATTTCGCGCCGGTACCAGCGGTACGAATCGCCCACGTAGTCGTAGGAGCCATAAAAATGGCGGTAGTTCAGCAGCAAGCCTTCCACAGCCTTGTCGTCCTTCCACCGCTCCATTCCGGCCCGGATGGCCGGGTAATCGGCTTCGTGCAACACCTCGTCGGCCTGCAAGTAAATGGCCCAGTCGGCATCGGCGGGCACGGCGGCCAGCGCCTTGTCGGTTTCGACGGCCAGCACCCGGCCGCCTTCGCGCAGGCTGTCGTCCCACACGGTTTCGATGATGCGGATTTTGGGGGAATTGATATCCTGAATCAAGCCCAGCGTGCCGTCGTCAGAATTGCCCACGGCCACCACGACCTCATTGCATAGCGGCAGCAGCGAGTTGATGCTTTCCAGCACGGGGTAATCGTACTTGATGGCATTGCGCACGAAGGTGAAGCCGACGACTTTCATACTTAACTCAATCGCGCCAAAAGCCCGGATTGCACTTGCTGCCAGTCGTTCATTTCACCAGCTTCGGCCCACAATTCCTGCAGTTCAGATTTGCGTAGAATTACCGAAACAGCCTTGCGCGCCTTGCTCACCAGCTTGGGATTTATTTCAAAATGCATTTCTGCAATACCTGCCCGTAGCTCTTCTGGTAAGTCAGCAGCCGCTTGGCCAATCACAGCCGCTACAACTTCTGCCGCAGCTAGGGCTGCTGAAGCTTCGCCCACTTCAATGTACTCTCCATCGGCGCTTGCATCTATCACGAATCCCAAAGTATCCGAAACAGCAACTTCGGTTGGTGATTCCAAAAAATCACCAACGAAATCCATGGCAGAATCATTTTCAAAATTGCGGTGTCCCCACGCTCCCATAACGTTTCCTTATAAATTGATTCCCCTTCGGCCTGTGCTGTACTAATTACCGCAGCTTCTCCTTCAGCAACTCCATCTCCACGGCCGGCGCAATGCGCTCGTACAGAATATTATACGCCGCCTCGGTAATCGGCATGTTCACCTTGAGCTTGCGATTCAACTCGTGAATCGACTTCACGGCGTAGTAGCCTTCGGCAACCATGTTCATTTCCAGCTGGGCCGATTTCACCGAATAGCCGCGGCCTACCATGCTGCCAAAGGTACGGTTACGCGAGAACTGCGAGTAGGCCGTCACCAGCAGGTCGCCGAGGTAGGCCGAGGCCGACAAATCGCGCGGCTGCGGATTGATGGCCTGCAGGAAGCGGCGGATTTCCTGCACCGCGTTGCTCACCAGCACGGCTAGGAAGTTGTCGCCGTAGCCCACGCCGTGGGCAATGCCGCCGGTGAGGGCAATGATGTTCTTCATCACGGCGCAGTACTCGATGCCATCGAGGTCGAGGGCGGCGTGGGCGCGCACGTAGCGGTTGCGCAGCAGCTCCGAAAAATCTTCGGCCAGCGCCGCATCGGGCGAGCCGATGGTGAGGTAGCTCTGCTTTTCGAGGGCCACTTCTTCGGCATGGCAGGGGCCGGCAATCACGCCCAGGCGGGTGTGCGGCAGCCGGAATCGCTCGGCCACGTAGTCGGTCACGAGCTGGTTTTTGCTCGGAATCATGCCCTTGATGGCCGACACAATGCGCTTGTGCTTGAACGCGTCGCGGTCGAGCTTATCGAGCACGGGCTGCACGAAGGCGGCGGGTACGGCCAGCACCAACCAGTCGGCTTCCTCAATGGCGTCGTCGAGGTCGGTGGTGGGGTGCACGCGGTTCAAATCGAACTGCACGGCCGAGAGGTAGCGCGGGTTGTGGCGGGTGCGCAGCAGGTGCTGCACGTCGTCTTTCGAGCGCAGCCACCAGTCGACGCGCGCGCCGTTTTCGCTCAGAATTTTGGTGAGGGCGGTGGCCCAGGAGCCGCCGCCGAGCATGGCAATTTTTTCCAAGTGGAAGAGTGTTGGGGTGGGAAGCAGAACTGCAAATAACGACAAACTCCCCGTCGGAGGCCGGCGGGGAGTTTGCGAAGCGGGTTATTTAGCTTCCGCCGGGTCCTCCTTCAGCGCTTCCTTGTTCAGCGTTTTCAGGTCTTTAATTTCCACTAGCGAGCCGTCTTTCAGGGTCTTGGCCACGGCCCGGAACGGGCCGCTCACCACGGTAGCACCGGCCGGCACGCCGCTCAAAATCTCAATGTTCTGAAAGTCGCTGATGCCCGTTTTCACCGGTGTCAGCACGGCTTTGCCATCCTTCACTACAAACACGACTTCCTGAATGTCGATTTTCTGCGGCTTGGTGTCATCAACCGCGGTGGCCGTGCCGTTGGCCCGGCCACTCACGCGCGGGCCGTTGCCGCCGGCATCGTCTTTCGTCGCCGCCGAGTCGGAGCGGGTCGTCACGGCGGCCAGCGGCACGCTCAGCACGTTGGGCTTGCGCTCGGTAATGATGTCGACCGAGGCCGTCATGCCCGGCCGGAAAGGCACTACCGTTTTGCCGCGCACATTGCGCAGCAGGTGCTGGTAGCTTTCAGGCAGCAGCCGGATGCGCACCTCGAATTCCGTCACGGCTTCGGCGGTGAGGGCATCCTTGGCCGTGTTGGCAATGTTGGTGACGAGGCCCTTGAACTTCTCGTTCTTGCTCGAATAGGCGTCCACTTCCACATCGACCGAGTCGCCGAGGCTCACGTTGTTCACATCGTTCTCGTTCACGTTCACACGCACCTCCATGTTGTTGAGGTTGGCAATGCGCATGATTTCGGTGCCTGCCATCTGGGTAGTGCCCACCACGCGCTCGCCTTTCTTCACATTCAGCTTGCTCACGGTGCCGCTGACGGGGGCGTAAATCGTGGTTTTGTTCAGGTTCTTGCGGGCTTCCTCCAGCGAGGCTGAAGCCGCATTCACAGTGCTCTGCGAGGCGCGAATCTGCTGACGGGCACTGTTGATTTCTTCCTGCGAGGCATTGTAGGCAGCCTGGCTGGCTTCGTAGTCGGCCTGCGAAATCACCTTCTGCTTATACAGCGAGGCATTGCGGCGGTACGTGAGCTCAGTTTGCTTGGCCGAAGCCAGCAACTGCTGCAGGCGGGCCTGCGCCTGCGCCGAATTGGCGCGCTGAGTGCCCACCTGGGCGCTCTGCATGTTCACCTGGGCCTGGTAGTTATCGGGCCGGATGCGCAGCAGCAGCTGGCCCTTGCGCACCGAGTCGCCCTCCTGCACATACAGTTCGATGATTTCGCCCGATACGTCGGGCGAGATTTTCACTTCGGTTTCGGGCTGCACCTTGCCCGACGCGCTTACTTTCTCCACGATGGTGGCCGGGCCCGACTTGGCCACCAGCACTTCCACGCCGGTGGGCTTGCCCACCCAGCCCTTCTTCTTAGCCAGCATGAAGCCAGCCACCAGCAGCACCACCAAGCCAGCTAAAATATACAGTAAACGGTTGTTTTTCACGAAATCAATGGGTGAATGAGTGAATGGGTGAATGGGTGAATGAGAACCAGTGCCTGGGTATCCACCCATTCACCCATTCATCCATTCACCCATTGAATTACAGTGCCAGCAGCTTGCCTTGGTAAAAGTCGAGCACTTTGCGGCGGAAGATGTAGCTGTATTTCGCCTGGATGCGGTTCGACTCGGCGAACGTGAGGTTGTTTTTGGCTATGTTGAACTCAGTGCCGTTCAGCAGGCCGTTGTTGAAGCGGATTTCCGAGTTGCGCTGCGTGAGCGTAAGGGCTGCCACTTGGCGCTTGGCCGCCGCGTATTGCAGCTGAGCCGCCCGGGCATCGGCGTAGGCCTGCTCGATGCTCTGGCGCAGCGTGAGACGGGCCTGCTCGGCGCGCACGCTCTGGGCCTTCTCGTTGATGATGGCCCGCTGCACGCCGGTGCGCACCTGCAAGCCATTGAAGATGGGCACGTTGAGCTGGAACGCCACCTGCTGGCCCAGGTTCTGGTTCAGTTGGTCCCAGAAGCTCTGCGGCAGGCTGATGATGTTGCGCTGGTAGGTGGTCACGGTGAGCGGGGTTTGCACGCCGTTGTTGTTCACGAAAAACGTGCTGCGGCGCGGAATTGAGTCCGTACCAACCGAAGTGACCGTGCGAACCGACGAGTAGCCCGAAAACACCTGCCCCGTGAGCCCCAGGCGCGGGTAGTAGCCCCCGCGGGCCAGGTCGGTGCCGCGGCGGGCGCTTTCCACGCGCAGCTCGGCGGCCCGGATTTCGGGCAGGTTGCCGGCAGCTGTCTGGTAGGTGGCGTTCAGGTCGAAGTTCAGGTTGACCTCATCGTCGGGGTCGGGCAGCGGGGGCACGGCAATGGCGAAGCCCGCCGCATTGGCCGGGTCGATGTTCATGAGCTGCAGCAGCGACAGGCGCGCCAGGTCGGCCTGGTTCTGGGCCGTCACCACGTTCAGCTCGTCGGTGGCCAGCTGCGACTGGCTGTCGAGCAGCGTGCTTTCCGGAATACTGCCGGCCTTGAGCAGAATCCGGGTCCGGGCAATCTGCTCCTGGTCGCTGGCCACGCGCACTTGGTTGGCGCGCACCAGCTCCTGGGCCAGCACCAGCTGCAAAAACGCCGAGGCCACGTTCAGGCTCAGGTCGTTGCGGGCCTTCTCGATGTCGGCCAAGCTAGCCTTATAGTCCAGCTCGTTGCGCCGGATGGTGTTGCGCAGCTGGAAGCCCTGGAACAGGGTTAGCTGCGCGACACCGGCAAAGTTGTTGGCCCGCACCGTCTGGCTTTGGAACTCGTAGGTGAGCGGGTTCACGCTCGTGCCGTACTGCCACGACTGCGAGCCCGTGAGGTTGGCCGAGGGCAGCAAGGCGGCCCGGCTCTGGCGAAGAATCTGCTGGTTATTCTGGGCCTGCAGCTCGCTCAGCCGCACGTTCAGGTTATGGGCCAGGGCGTAGTCGACGGCCGCCTGCAGCGTCCAGGGGCCCGCGGGCAGGGCCAGGGCTGTGCCCGC
>NZ_BAAGZM010000277.1:0-5510 GCF_054778495.1 Hymenobacter agri | reverse complement strand
CGGGCGGCGTAGTGCGGCAGCGGCTCGGCGGGCGTTTGCGGAGGCAGCCATTGCAGCACGTGCACTGCGCCGGGCAGATGCAGAAACCGGAACACCCGCTCATCGGCCCCGAGGCCGGGGATGAGGTAAAAAACGGGCGGCGCGGCCACGGCGGGCGCTAGGTATCGAGGCGCACAAACACGCCTTCGAGGTAGAAGATGTTGTGCGGCTGCGGGTCGTCCTCTTCCTCATCTTCTTCTGGCACGGGGTAGGTGACGGACAGTTTCAGGGCCACGCTAGGCAGGGACACGGGCGGGCGGTCGTCGGAATTATATTCGAGCAGGGCGGGCCAGTCGGCGGTGGCAAGGGCATCGGCCACTTCTTCCTGCAGGGCTTCGGCGCGAGAGTGGGCCAGCGACAGCAGCGTGTCGAGCGCCTTAAAAGGCAGGGCGAGGTGGAAGAAGTGCGTGTCGTTGTCGAAGTGCGTGGTGGCCCACACGGTTACGTCGTCGGTATTATCGAAGACGATGGCCACCAGGTGAATCTGCTCGACGAAGAAGTCGGCATCGTCGGCAATGCTGTCGCTCAGAAGTTTCATTCGGTTACGGCAGGGGTTTGGAACAGCTCCAGCGTAATGTGGTCGGCCAGCAGCTTGCCGGCATCGGTCAAGGTAAGCACTTCGCCGCTGATAGTGGCCCAGCCGCTGGCTTGCAGCTCGGCCAAGTAGGCGGCGCGGGTGGCGGGCAGGTCGAGGCCGTGGTGGGTGCGCAGGTGGGCCAGGTCGGTGCCGCGGGCGGTGCGCAGGGTGGTGAGCAGGTACTCGTTGGCGCGGTCGGTGGCCGACAGCTCGTCGATGGTGATGGGCACTTCGCCGCGCTCGAGCACGGCGGCCACGTACTGCGGGTTGTTGGCTAGTGTGAAGAGGCGGTTGCGGCCGTCGTAGCTGTGGGCGCTGGGGCCGAGGCCGAGGTAGGGCACCCCGCGCCAATAGTTGCCGTTGTGCCGGCTCTCGCGGCCGGGCTGGCAGAAGTTGCTGATTTCGTACTGCTCGTAGCCGTGGGCGCGCATGGCGGCCAGCAGCATTTCGAACTGCGTGGCCACAAACTCGTCGGGCGCGGGCCGGAAAGTGCCTTTTTGCAGGCGGTGGCCGAAGGCCGTGCCCGGCTCGATGGTGAGGGCGTAGGCCGACACATGCGGCACGCCCAACGCGAAGGCATTGGCCAGGTCGGCTTCCCAGATGTGGTGGCCGGGTGCGGGCACGCCGTAAATCAGGTCGATGGAAATATTCCCGAAGCCCGCATCCTGGGCGCGGCGCACGGCGGTGGTCGACTCGTCGGCGGTGTGGGCGCGGTTCATCAGGCGCAGGTGCGGCTCGTAGAAGCTTTGCAGGCCGATGCTGAGGCGGTTGATGCCGGCGGCGCGCAACTCGGCCAGCTTGGTAGCGCTGAGGTCGTCGGGGTTGGCTTCGAGGGTAATTTCGGCCTGCGGGGCCACCGCAAAGTGGCGGTGAATGGCGGCGAAAATCTGGCTCAGCTCATCGGCCGTGAGCAGCGACGGCGTGCCGCCGCCGAGGTAAATGGTTTCGAGCGTGGTATCGGCGGGCAGGTAGGCGCGGCGCAATTCCAGCTCGCGCACGATGGCTTCGACCAGCCGGCTTTTCAGCCCCAGCGAGGTGCTGAAGTGGAAATCGCAGTAGTGGCAGGCCTGCTTGCAGAAGGGAATATGGAGATAGAGGCCGGCCATAAACAGGGACGCAAACGGCTTTTCCTGCCGCTCCGCAAAGGTAGCTCCGGGCCCGGTTGTGGTTCGGGCAGGGGAGGATGATAGCAAAAGAGGCGGCTGAAAAATACTTTCCAATCTCCTCTCTCACCCGATTATAGATACGCCAACTTACTCTACCAGCAGCTGTCGGCTGGCAGTACCGGCCCGTACAACGTAGATGCCGGCGGGAATACCGTGCAGGTCAAGCCGCACATCGGAAGTAGTAGATGAGCCGGCATTGTAGCGCCGAACCTCCCGGCCCAGCAGGTCGAAAAGCTGGATGGGACCAGCCCCAGCAGCCGTCAGGCGTAGCGTTGCCCAGCCGTGGGCCGGGTTCGGATAAAGCGTCAGCGGCTCCTGCGGGCGGGCGGCGGCGGTGGCCAGAATAGCGGCGTCGCCGATGGTGGCGAGCGTGGCTACGGGCACGCCAATGGGCCTTTCCACCACCAAGCTGCCAAACGCCGCCAACGGCGTAACACTACCTCCCACAACTACCTGCCCGCCGGCTAGGGCCAGCGCCCGGAAAACGTCGGTCCCCATGCCGCCGGCTGTCTGCGCCCAGGTCACGCTGGCGCTGCTGCCCGCATCAGCCAGGCGCACCACCAATCCATCGGGACCTCCCCGCTGAGTGATTGTGGTGCTGCCAAACGTGTCGGTCGTAATCAGGGAAGTAGCGGCGTAGATGCCGGTGCCGTTGACTGCCGTTTGGTAGACGTTGTTGTTGAGAATCTGCACCCAGCCCGTGGTCAGGGTACCGTTCACATCGGTGACCTGAAGCACATAGCCGTAGCGCGGAAAGCTGAGGGGCGGGCCGCCAAAGGAATAAGAGTCGGTGGTAGACCCTGCGACGTAAAGCGTGTTGCCCTGCCGGCTCATGCTGTTCACAAATTCAGTTCCGGCACCGCCGGCCCGCGCGGTTGAGGTAACGCTGCCCGCCGTGTTGCTATCGAACAGGCGCAGCACGGCCACATCGCCCGGGCCAGGGAGCGTGGCAGTAGTACCGGTGCTGGTGATAGAAGGTGCACCGGGGAAGTTCAGCGTGCCATAAAATGCCCCCGAAACGTACAAAATGGAACCGTTGACGCTCAGCCCGTACACGTTGATGGTGCTGCCATCGGCCTCGCCAATGCCGCGGGCCCACACAAACGAAGCAGTGTTACCGTTGTCGACCAGCCTAGCCACGTAGCCGTTGTCGCCGCTGGCGTTGCTGCTGAGGACCGTGTTGTTGCCTATGGTGAGCGCCGACCCGGTGAAGTCGCCGCCCACATACACAGTGTTACCACTGGCGGTCAGGGCTTCCACATAAACTGCCGAGGCATCATCGATGAGCTGCGCCCAGATGAAGCTGGCGCTGCTGCCAGCATCGGTAAGTTTGGCCACGTAACCGGAAAGCCCGGAGTATGTGGGCGGGGTAAGCGTGGTGTTCCCCAGCGTGATATTAGGTCCGTAGAACTGACCGGCCAGGTAGATAGTATTGCCCACTACGGCCACGCCTCCGTAGCTGTCTTCATCGCCCGCGCTGCCGGCCCGCACGGCCCAGAGGTAGGTGGCAGTGCTGGGGTTGAACTTGGCCACGAAAATGTCGCGGCTGCCTAGGCTGGTGAGGGTGGTGCCGCCCACCGTGATGCTGCCGTTGAACTCGCCGGCTACTATCACGGTGCCGTTGGCTGCGGGCGCGGCCCACCGAACGAGGCTGGGGGTAGCGGCGGTCGACACCGCCTGCCAGGCCGGGGCCGGGTTGGTACCAAGCACGAAGCTGACCAGCCCGGCGCTGGTACCCAAGGGCGTCGTTACGTCTACCACCCCCGATTGCGCACCCGCTGGCACTACCACGCCGCTGATTTGGGTGCCGGCCGCATTCACTGTAAAACCCGAAGTGACGACGTTGTTGCTGCTGCCCGCAAACGTAATGGCAGTGGCACCGGTGAGCCCTTCGCCATAGAGCGAAATAGTGGTGCCCACGGGGCCGGTGTTGGGGGCGGCCAGCGACAGCAGCGGGGCCTGGTCGAACAGCGTGGCCACAAAGCCGGGCCGGGTGCCCGCGCTGGTTCCCACACTCAGGCTGCCAAAGCTGGTGGGCGTAGTCGTCTGCCCGGCCACGTACACGGTGCGGGGGTCGAGGCGGCCTATTGTAGTGGCCTCGTCGGGACCGGAACCGCCGGCTTGTTGTGCGCTCACGAAGCTGGCACTGCTGCCCGCGTCCACCACCTTGGCCATCAGCACATCGCTGCCACCAGCGGAGGTGAGCGAACGGCTGCCCAGGCCAATCGTGCCGCCAAACGTGCCGCCCACAAACAGGCCGGTGCCATACAGGTTGAGCGCATTGGCGCTGTTCGAGAGGTCGGTGCTGGTGCCACTGTTCTGCAGAGCCCAGGCAAAGTAGGATTGGCTGCCGGTATCGACGAGCTTCGTCACAAACAAGTTGGCCAAACCGGAGTTGGTGAGCGTGGTGGTGCCGAAAGCCGCACTGGCGCTGCGGTAGCTGCCGCCCACGTACACATTGAGGCCACTGACCAATAGGCAGCGAGCGTATTCCTCGCCGCTGCCGCCGGCCTGCTGCACCCAAAAGCTGGTGAAATTATTCGCGTTCAGCTTCTGCACAAAAATGTCTTCGCTGCCCGCGCTCGTGAGGTTGCCGCCCGGCACCGCGTTGGCAGTACTGCTGAAGGTACCCGCCATATATAGCGTGCCTCCCACCGCGCGAAGGGCTGTCACGGCATCGCCGGCAGGCACAACCGGAGCCGGGCTAACGGGTTGCACCTGATTGAACCCGGAATAGCGGGCGACGAAGCCCCCCACGCCGGGCAGGGTGTAATTGTCGAAAGTGGCATTGCCGCCGCTGCTGCCGCCCAGGTACAACGCGGAATTGGTGACGTTGGTCAGCGCGTTGGCCCTGTCGTTGGAAAGGCCGCCGGCACGCTTGCTCCAAGTCACGGTGGCGCTCGCGCCGGTGGTCGATTCGGTGAGGCGGGCCAGGAAAATATCACTGGTTCCCACCTGTGCATTGGTCAGGACCATGCCGGAAGAGCCCAACGAGAAGGTTGAGCCCAGAAAGTTGCCAGTTACGTAAACATAGGGGCTATAAATGGCTATGGCCGTGGCCTGGTTCAGGCCCGTAGTGGCACTGCCATTGCCTTTAACAGCCCACACGAAACCAGTGGCCCGGTTCCATTTAGCCACGAATACTTCCCGGCCGTTGGTAGTGCTGAAAGACGTATTGCCAAAGGTGGCGGTGCCGGCAAATCCGCCGGCCAGATACACGTTGCCGGCCCCGTCGGTGGTACTGGCTTGCACCTGCACATCGCCGGCCGCGGCTATTGCCGTTTGCCAGGTAAGCGTCTGGGCCTGCGTGGAGTGGCCTAAGGGGCTGAGTAGCAGTATTGCCAGAAGGCCGATTACTAGTTTGATAGAAGAAGCTATAGACCTGTTTATCATGCTGGAAAGCTGATTTAAGTGAAAGAGAAGGAATAACTTATGCAATAACGCGATGATGTACGCAATGGCAAGCGTATTAGCCAGCCCGTGGCAGCAACGGTTGTGCGTTGGGCCGGACAAGCTGGTGGCACCCACACAAGCCCGGCCAGTGCCTCGCCTGTACCTTCGGGAAATTAAACAGCCGCTTTCGCGTTGTGCCTCCGAATGACCAGGGTTCTGCTATACTTTTGGGGAATGCTCGTGCTGCTGGCCGGCGCGGCCGCCCGCGCCCAAACGCCCGGCCTCGACCCCACTAATCCCAATCAGCCCGGTTTGGCCAGCCCACCGCTGCCGCC
>NZ_BAAGZM010000276.1:0-5514 GCF_054778495.1 Hymenobacter agri | reverse complement strand
CGCCAGCCACCGCCTCACCCTCGATGGCCTGGCCGGCCCGGTGGACGTGACGCTGCGCAGCCTCACGGGCCAAGAGGTGGTGCGGCAGCAGCAGGATGCTGCGGCCGCCGTCGACCTCAGCTTCTTAGCGCCCGGCACGTACGTGCTAACGGTGACCACGGAGGCCGGCCAAGTGCTGCGCCAGAAAGTGACGAAGGAATAGAAATAGGCACAAACCAGAACGGTCATGCTGAGCGCAGCCGAAGCATCTCTACCGCGCAAGTAAATTGATTACTGCGGCGGTAGAGATGCTTCGGCTTTGCTCAGCATGACCGTCCCGGTTGGTTGTTCTAATCCCCAATTTCGGCCTTCAGTCCTGCGCCGTGGAGCGCCGCTGAAACAGCGTCGATTCCAGCACCACGCTTTGGCTGGGGAGCACAGCTTTTTTCTTTTCCACGGCGCGGAGGAGGATTTTGGCGGCTTCGCGGCCGATGTCGTAGGCGGGTTGGGTGATGGTGGACAGTGGCGGGTCGAGCAGCGAGGCGGCTTCGAGGTTGGAGAAGCCGATGATTTTGATATCCTGCGGAATGCGGCGGCCCAGCTCGTTGCACACGTGGTAGGCGCTGATGGCCAGCCGTTCGACTGAGGCAAAAATGCCGTCGATGTCGGGCCGGCGCAGCAGCAGCTCGCGGATGAGGGCCACGTTCTGCTGGTTGTCCATCACGCCGTGCAGGATGAGGTCAGGGTCGGGCGCGCGGCCGTGGGCGGCCAGGGCATCGAGGTAGCCCTGCAGCCGAAACTGGCCGATGGACAGGTTGTTGGAGATAAGCAGGTGGGCAATGTGCTGGCAGCCGGCCCCAATGAGGTGCTCGGTGGCCTGGTAGCCGCTTTCGTAGTCGTTGGTCGTCACTTTGGCGGTGGCCACTTCGGCGCACACGCGGTCGAAAAACACGATGGGAATGTTGGCCTCACGCAGGCTTTTAATGTGGGCGAAGTCCTCAGTGCCGCTGGCTACCGACATCAGCAGGCCGTCGACGCGGCCGCCCTTGAGGTGCTGCACGATGGATACTTCGCGGGCGTAGTCGTCGTGGGTGAGGTAGATGAGCACGTGGTATCCGGCCTGGCGCGCAGCCTCCTCTATCCCATTGATGGCCAATGCAAAGAAGTGGTTGGCCACCTTGGGAATCACCACGCCAATGGTTTTACTGATGTTACGACGCAGGCTGCTGGCGTAGGCGTTGGGCTCGTAGTGGCGGGCGGCGGCCAGGGCGCGCACCCGCTCCTTGGTGGCTTCCGACACCTCGTGGCTGTCGCGCAGCGCCCGCGACACCGTGGCGATGGACATGTTCAGCTCTTCGGCCAGCGACTTCAGGTTCACGGGCGTCATGATGGGAGGGCGGCTTTCGGACACAGTTCGGGGAAAGGGTCTGAGTTGGTTTTCAGGAAATGAAGGAGAAAGGCAGACGGCGCAGGCGGGCCGCAGCCCAGCCGCGGGCTTGCCCCCGCTGCCCCGAACTGACTCGGCGGCGGCGGGCGGGTTGCGTGGCGGGGCGCGGCGCTGATGTAGCGGAGCGAATTGCGCGGCCGGGGGCGGGTAGAAGGCCCGGCAAGTTACAAATCTCCCGGCCACCTATCGGAAACGGTTCGATTGGCTGCAAACGTTTACGTAAATAAAGCCCTGCTATTGCATTAGATAGCAGGCAACAATCCGGTAATTCGCAGAGCCAAGCCCCGAAAAAAGCCCCGTTTTGCGGGCATTGGGGCGGCTGCGGTACCGGCCGCGCCACCATGCGCCCACCGGGCTGCTTCTCCCCGAAGCCACCAAAATCCCACCCATTTTATGACGGTCATTTTACGACTCGATTTCCGGCGCTGCCTGCGGCCTTTGGTGCTGCTGCCCGCGCTCAGCCTGGGCCTCGGCCTGCACCTGGCGGCCCCGGCCGCTGCCCTCGCCGCTCCCCGTACCGTGCGGGCCGACATCACCATTTCGGGCCGCGTGGTGGACGAAAAAGGCGCGGGCCTGCCCGGCGTCAACGTCATCGTGAAGGGCACCAGCATCGGCACCCAAACCGACGTGGAAGGCAACTACAGCATCAAGGCGGCCGACAATGCCACGCTCGTGTTCACTTTCGTGGGCTACGCCGCCCAGGAAGTGCCCGTGGGCGGCCGCAGCAGCATCAACGCCGCTTTAGCTCCCGATGCCAAGGGCCTCGAAGAAGTGGTGGTGGTGGGCTACGGCGTGCAGGAGAAAAAGCTGCTGGCCACGTCCATTTCCTCGATTTCGGCCAAGCAGGTCGAGCTGATTCCGGTGGCGTCGCCCTCCGAGGCCCTGGTGGGCCTAGTGGCCGGCGCCCAGATTACCGAGCCTTCGGGCGAGCCCGGCCAGGGCGCGGTGATTCGTATTCGCGGCCTGGGCTCGATTTCGGCCGGCAACAACCCGCTGTACGTGGTGGACGGCTACCCGCTCAACAGCCCCGACAACTACAACCAGATTCCGCCCGGCGACATCCAATCCATTCAGATTCTGAAGGATGCGGCGGCCTGCGCCATCTACGGCTCGCGCGGCGGCAACGGCATCGTGATTGTGACCACCAAGCACGGCTCGAGCGGTGGTAAAACCCGCTTCAACTTCAGCGCCAACACCGGCATTCAGCAGGTGGCCAAGAAGGTGGACGTGCTGAACCGCGACCAGTACCTGAGCTACGTGAAGGACGCCTACGCCAACGCCGGCCAGACCCTGCCGCTGGCCCTCGGCAACGACCCCAGCACCTACGCCGACACCGACTGGCAGAACGAGATTTTCCGGACCGGCGTGCAGCAGAACTACCAGCTCTCGGCCTCGGGCGGCTCCGACAAAAACCAGTTTTACGTGTCGGGCGGCTACTTCAACCAGAAGGGCATTACCAAGGGCACGGGCTTCGAGCGCTTCTCGCTGCGCGCCAACTACGACGCCCAGCTGAGCCCCAAGCTGAAGCTGGGCCTGAACCTGGCCCCCTCCTTCACGCGCACCGACGTGCGGCCCATTTCGGGCAGCTACAACGGCGGCAACATCTCGGGCGGCGGCGCGCCAGGCGGCGAAACGGCGGCCGTGACCACGGCCCTCATCCTGTCGCCGCTGGTGCCGGCCCGCCTGCCCAACGGCGACTACGGCCTGCTCAGCAACTCGGTGCTGAACCCCAACGGCACGCCCGGCATCTCGATTGCCGACCTGCTGAACCCGGTGGCCCCGCTCGACCTCTACCAGGACCGCACCAACTCGGTGCGGGCGCTGGGCTCGACCTACCTCGATTTTGAGGTGCTGAAGGGCCTGCACCTGCGCACCAACTTCGGCGCCGAACTGATTAATAACCGCCGGGGCATCTACGTGCCGGCTACGCTGCCCACCAACAACTCGCGCACCGCCAACCTGTCGCGCCCGGTGCTCAACAACATCGACGCCCGCCAGCTCAACAACACCAACCTGAACTGGGTGTGGGAAAATACGGCCTCGTACAACCGCAGCTTCGGCGCCGACCACAACGTGACGCTGCTGGCCGGCTACGCCGCCCAGTACAACCAGAACGAGAGCAGCAACGTGCTGGGCCAGACCGGCACATACACCAACACCAGCGTGGACTACGTGACCGGCGCCGGCCAGATTTTCGGCGGCGCGGGCTTTGTGGCCAACTCGCTGACCTCGGTGTTCGGCCGGGTCGACTACTCCTTCAAGGAGCGCTACATTCTGACGGCCGCGCTGCGCTCGGACGGCTCCTCGCGCTTCGGGCCCGACAACCGCTACGCTACCTTCCCCTCGGTGGCCCTGGCCTGGCGCGCCGGCGAGGAAGCGTTTATCAAGCAGATTCCGGCCATTAGCGAGCTGAAGCTGCGCGCCAGCTACGGCGTAACCGGCAACAACAACATCGGCGACTACAACTACCAGAGCTACCAGACGGCCGCCAACTATGCTTTCGGCGCCAACACTGGCACCCGCGTGTTCGGCTTCTCGCCCAACGGCGTGGCCATTCGCGACCTGGGCTGGGAAACCAACACCCAGTTCGACGCCGGCTTCGACCTTGGCCTGTTCCACGACCGCATCTACCTGACCGTGGCCGCCTACCAGCGCAACACCACCGACCTGCTGCTGAACCGCAACATTCCGGCCGTGCTGGGCTACGCCACCCGCGCCCTGGCCAACGTGGGCGAGGTGCGCAACCGCGGCCTCGAATTCCAGCTGAACACCGCCAACATTCAAACCAAGGACTTCACCTGGAGCACCTCGGCCAACCTCTCGGTGAACCGCAACCAGGTGATGGCCCTGGCCGGCCAAAACGACCAGCTGCTGTATGACGCCGTGTTTGGCTACACCAGCTCCATCCGGGTGGTGGCGGGCCAGCCGCTGGGTTTGTTCTACGGCTACACCCAGGAGGGCGTGTACAAGGACCAGGCCGACGTGGACGCCAGCCCGAAATGGGCCGCCGGCGCCACCGTGCCCGGCGACATCAAGTATAAAGACATCAACGGCGACGGCAAGATTGACACCCAGGACATTGGCATCATCGGCAACCCGTTCCCCAGCTTCACCTACGGCCTGCAGAACACCTTCGCCTACAAGTCGCTCTCGCTGGGCATCACGCTGCAGGGCTCGCAGGGCAACGACGTGCTGAGCGCCAGCGACCGCTACGTGAACAACTTCCCCGGCCTGGCCAACGCCCGCACCGACGCCCTGAACCGCTGGCGCTCGCCCGACGACCCCGGCGATGGCATGACGCCCCGCGTGTCGCGCGCCTCGTCGTCGTCGCTCACGCAGTTCAGCTCGCGCTTCGTGCACGATGCCTCCTTCCTGCGCATCCGCAACGTCACGTTGCGCTACAACCTGCCCACCGCCCTGGTGAACAAGGCCGCGATGCAGAACGCCAGCGTCTACGCCACTGCCCAGAACCTGTACACCTTCACCAAGTACTTCGGCTACAACCCCGAAGCCAACAACTACGGCAACAGCACCACGCCCACCTACGGCGTCGACCAGGGCTCCTACCCCATGGCCCGCACCATCACGCTGGGCGTCACCGTCGGTTTCTAACTCTTTGAATCATCCCCACCATGACTTTCAAAAATATCCTCACCGGCGCTGGTTTTGCCGCCCTGCTGGGTTCGGCGTCGCTGGGCCTGAGCTCGTGCAAGAAGGACTTCATCGACCTGAGCGACCCCACCCGGATTCCGACCGCCGAGGGCTACACCGACTCGCTCAGTATTCTGAACGGCGTGACGGCGGCCTACGCCGGCCTGCAGGACGTGTACGGCAAGTCGGGCTCGAACAACGGCCTGTACGTGTTCTCGGAAATTCCTTCTGACAACGCCACCACCGTGATTTCGGGTCAGTTACTGAACGAGTTCGACTACTTCGGCATCACCACCAGCAACCCGCGCCTGCAAAGCCAGTGGACGGTGAACTACCGCACCATTGCCCGCTGCAACGTGGTGCTGGCCCGCGCCGGCGCCGTGAAGCTGACCGCCGCCACCCGCGCCCGCTACTTCGCCGAGGTGAAATTCATCCGG
>NZ_BAAGZM010000275.1:0-5519 GCF_054778495.1 Hymenobacter agri | reverse complement strand
GCTTGGGCCGCTACCGCGCCGGGAGCGACTTTTTCAGCCCGCACCTGTTTTGCTTGGGCGGGGCCACGCCGGCCGGCCACACATACGCCCGCCACTTCGGCACCCCGCCCGATGTGGCGGAAGACCCCGTGACGGGCTCGGCCACCGGTGGTATGGCGGCCTACCTGTGGCACCACGGCTACCTCAATTCGCCGGAATTCATTGCCGAGCAGGGCCACGACATGGACCGCGCCGGCTCGGTGCAGGTGCGCGTGTACGGTCCGCGCGAAGCCATCCAATCGGTGCAGATTGGCGGCACCGGCGTGGTGGTGCTGGAAGGCGGACTGCGCGCCGATTTGTAGGCAGGGAGGCAACTCCGCTGGGGGTTGGCCTGTTAGAACGTCATGCGGAGCGCAGCGAAGCATGACGTTCAATTGCCCCCGAAATCAGCCCTCAAACCTCAGTCCTTCTCCACGTGCCCGAATTACCCGAAGTCGAAACTTACCGCCGCTTTATCGATGAAATTGCCGTGGGCCAAACCATTGCCGCCGTGCAGGTGAATGATGCTCACGTGCTGGCCATGCCCGAAGCCGAACTGCGCGCCGGTCTCGTGGGCCGAACCATCACTGGTACGAGCCGTCTGGGCAAAAACTGCTTTGTGGAGCTTGATAACGGCAAAGTGCTGGTGCTGCACTTCGGCATGACCGGCGACATCGGCGCCTACCGCGACGAGCCCGACGCCCCGCGCTTCACCCGCGTGGCCCTGCACCTCGACGATTCCGGCCTGCGCCTCGCCTTCATTGACCCGCGCAAATTCGGCCGTATCCGGTTGGCTGACAGCGCGACTGCGTATCAGAAAGCCAAAAAAATCGGCCCCGATGCCCTGAAAATCACTGCCGCCGAATTGCAGCAGAAGCTGGGCCATCGCAAAACGCTACTTAAGCCGCTGCTGCTCGACCAAAGCATCACCGCCGGCCTCGGCAACTGGATTGTGGACGAAGTGCTGTTTCAGGCCAAAATTCATCCCGAGCGGTTGGGCAATTCGCTGTCGGAAAAGGAGTTCAAGGCCCTGCACGCCGCCATTCAGCTGGTGCTCACCACGGCCATCAGCCACGAGGCCAACTACAAGTATTTCCCCAAGTCCTTCCTCATCCACGCCCGCGAGTGGGACGACTCGGCTACGCTTGGCACCGATGCGCACACCTTCTGCCCGCGCCATCCGAAGGTGAAGATTGAGAAATACTACGTGGGCGGGCGCGCCACCTACATCTGCCCGAAGTGCCAGCCCGCGCCGGCCTCAGTGCATGCTGCCCCCGCCGTCGGCCAGCACGAATAGGCCCGTGCAGGCACCAAAGCCAATAAGCAGCACCAGCAGCAGGCTCAGGAAATAGGGCGCAGCCCCTGTTTCCTGCGGGCCACTCCCCAGATGCGTCAGGGCCAGAATGAGGTTGGCCAGTGCCTGGCCCAGGTAGAAAAGGCCAAACAGGATGGCGGCTGCCCCATCCATCCACTTCACCGCCAGGCCCAGCACGACGGCAGCGCCCAGCAGAATGAGCAGGTTGTTGCGAATGATGCGGCCGAAGGTAGGTTGACTCATAAGAAATTAGTTACCGTTGACTCGCATACCCTTCAGCATCATAAAGCAGGCGCCTAACCCAATCAGCACCACCAGAATACCCGACAAAATAAACGCCGCAACCCAGTGCCGCCAGCCAATTACCAGCGCAATCAGCGCGGCCAGCACGTTCGTGGCGGTGAGGACGCCCACGGCAATGGCCAGCAACCCTGAATCGCCATGCGTCGAAATAGCGGCCCACACGAGCAGGGCCAGGTTCACGGCCACCGGCCATTTGAAGGAAGACGGTTTTTCGGGTGGGGGAGGGGCGGGTTGCATAGGCAGAAAGGAGTAACCGATAGCCAAAAGTTAGGCAGGATTGCCGCACATGCTCCAGCCAATGAGCAGCAGCATGAGGCCGATGAGCACGGCAACGAGGCAGCCGCTGGATTTGGGCGGCTCACCCGGGGGCGGCAGGGGCTTGCGCAGCTCCATTACACAATACCGATGCGCTCGGCCCGCAGCTCCTCCAGCCGGGCCAGCTTTTCTTGGTCGCGGTAGAAGATGTTCATCGTTTCGAAGGGAATGATTTTCAAATCCTTGCTCACGATGTGCACGCAGGATTTTTTCACGGCCCGCACGTCGAAATTATGCGCGTCCATGAACTGCAGGATGATGATGCGGAACAGGTTTTCGTAGCCCAGATTGGGGGCCGATACCTGCGGCAGGCAGCACAGCAGCTGGTTGATTTCGGGCACCACCGTATCCACCGTATTAGCCGTGCTGAAGAGCTTGAGCATGTGCTGGCGCAGGCGCGGGTCGCGCTCATACACGATGGTGTTGCTACTGTTGCTCAGCAGCTCGGCGGGGTCGACGTAGCGGGTGAGGGGGAACACTTCGCCGTCGAGCTTCAGGGCGTAGGCCATGGCCAGCGCGTCGGGGTTGCAGGGCACGGGCAGCAGGTCGTCGGCCGTGAAGACCGGACTCTGGTCGATGATGCCCTGGCGTACTTCCGTGAGCGAAAAGGAGTCGGTTTCGGGGTTGAAATTATCGAGCCGCCCGGCCGCCTGCGTGGGCTGAAACGTGACGCCGCGAATGCACTTCTGCTGCAGGGCGTAGTCGATGATGTCGCCCATCTCGTCGTCGTTCAGGCCCTTTTGCAGCGTCACTACCAGTGTAGTGCTGAGGTTATATTTATTGAGGTGCTCGATGGCCTGCTTCCGCACCTCGCGCAGGTCGCGGCCGCGCAAGGTCAGCAACACGTTTTCGCGGAAGGAATCGAACTGCAGGTACACTTCGAACGCGCCCGCGTAGGTGGCCAGCCGCGCCACGAAGGCCTCATCCTTGGCCAGGCGCACGCCGTTGGTATTCACCATCAAGTGCTTGATGGGCTTGCGCTTGCACATGTCCAGAATTTCCCAGAACTGCGGGTGCAGCGTGGGCTCGCCGCCGGATATCTGCACCACGTCGGGCTCGCCCTCGTTGGCTACCACCAGGTCCACCATAGCTTCCACTTCCTCCAGGGTGCGGTGCCGGCCGTGGGTGGGGCTGCTCTCGGCGTAGCAGGTGGGGCAGGTGAGGTTGCAGCGGTCGGTTATCTCGATGACAGTGAGGCAGCTGTGCTGCTCGTGGTCGGTGCAGAGGCCGCAATCATACGGGCAGCCAAAATGCGTGGCCGCGTTGAAGCGCCGCGGCGTTTCGCTGGGCTTCACATAGTTGCGAATGCTCTTGTAATACTCGATATCGGTGGCAATGCGCACCTTCTGCCGCCCGTGCTCGGGGCAACGTTTGAGCATGAATACGTTGCCGTCTTCGAAGACGATTTTGGCCTCGATGCGGCGCAGGCAGTGCGGACAGAGGCTCAGCGTAAAGTCGTAGTAGGTGTATGGCCGTTCGGGCATGGCGGATGTTGGGAAAGGAAATGGACGCCGGAATATAGGGGTAGACTTGAAATTCCGTCTGTCATCCTGAGCGGCGCGAAGGACCCTAACACGTTAGCAAGAGTAATTCTGATGTGATAAGGTCCTTCGCGCCGCTCAGGATGACAGGCGTCAATCCTTCAGCTCCTTGATGGCCTGCGTTATCTCAAACTCCGTTATCTGCTCGGGGTAGTTGGCGTAGAAAATATTGTCCTCATTCAGCCGGTAGCCGCCAATCAGGGCATGCTGCGCGGCTTCGAGGTGCTGCCGCGCCAAGGCCGGCTGGTGCTGCGCTGCATATACTAGAGCCAGATTGTAATTGGCTTCCGGGTGCTGCGGGTAGGCTTTCAGGCACTGTTGCAGGTAGGTTTGGGCCTGCGCGTACTGCTTCAGCCGGGCGGCCACTACGCCGGCATACCACAGTGTATTGAAGTGGATGGAACCTTGCCCGTCGGCTCCGCGCTGCAGGGCCATGTCGGCGGCGAAGGCCTTTTCGGCCAGCTTGTCGTGGCCCAGCTCCAGCTCGCTGGCACCTTCGAAAAACGCATAGGTGTGGTCCATCTCGCGGCCGTTGGGCTTGAGTTTAGCCACGCGCTGGAAGTCGGCAATGGCCCCGGCGTAGTCCTTCGAGAAGATGCACTTAAGGAACCCGCGGTAAGCCAGGTAGCGGTTGGCATCGAGCGCCACAGCCTTGTCAATCAGTAGGAAGGCCTGCGCGTAGTCGCCGCACTTAATCAGCGGCATGGCTTTTTGCTGGTAGGCATAGGCAATGTTGGGGCAGGCGGCAATCAGGCTGTCGCAGTACAGGCCCCACTGCGGGCTGAGGTAGCTCACGCGGTGCGCGCCCCGGTCGAGGTAGCGGGCCACGAGCGTATCCTGATACGCTTTGCTGCTGCAGTCGCCGGCCGGCACCGCAGAAGTGACGGGCCGCTGGCATTGCCCCAGCCGCGCCAAGGCCAGCAGGCTAAGGAATAACGGCCACGACTTTACCATCGGTTATTTTAAAGCTTAGATACGTAAAATAGCTCACGGCGAAACCGCTATGCGTGGCAGTGCGCCAGTCTTTCAGGGTTTTCAAAAAGGCGTACAGCTCGCTCACCAGCTCCGGCCGGAAGTGCGTGGGCACGTAGTTGGCATCGGTTTGCAGCACCTGCGTCATCGGCTGCCGGAATCCCGCGCAGTCAATCATGAACCGAAACGTGATGTAGCCGCTGCCGTGGTATTTACGGCCGCCACGCTGTAAAAACGCGGTTGCCTCGCGCACCAGCGTGGCCGAGCTGCGCGGGTATTTGCCATCCACGGCGAAATAGGGCAGGGTGGAGGTTTTGGCGCACGCAGGATTGCGGGCGATGGTGGTGTCGAGGTATTCTCCGCCGTGGAAAGAGAGGTATTGGGCGTGGGCACCAAGGCCGGAAGCAAGCAGTAATGACCAGATTATAAGCAGATGTTTCATCCGATAAAGCAAATACTCAACATAGACTGATTTGCTATGGGCTTGGCTGCAGAACGAACTTTAATAAACGCGCCTCCGCTTGGCGTTGATGCTTCCAAAAGCAGATTGCCTTTGCGCCATCTCAATTGCAGTTTATTTCCATTGCCAATTTGTGTCATCCCGATAGGCGATATGGTATCGTGCCGCAATTTCTTTCAAAGCCACTTTTGCTTCTTCAATATTCTGGATTTGCTTTTTGGGTAATATCAGCGAATTAGCAGCCAATCGAACATAAATAGCGGTTGGCACTTCAATGATTTCAGTTACAGCCGAAAGGTTCACAGTGCCTTCGCTTAGTTCGTCTTTAGAATGAATTTGCTCATCGGCAAGCTGAATAGTAACCGGTTTATTAATTCGATTGCCGTAATTCTCGTCAATGTATTTGGTGTAATGACGCTCATATCTCAGCCGCGAGTAATATGGATAAAACAGCGCAGAGATGATAGCAGCACCTAAAAAATAGAACATCAACAGCCGGTCAAATTTGATATAAAATAAATGGCGGTGGTCTAAGTGAGGATGAACACGTATAAGGTTGATGGTAACAACTCAGCATACGTGCGCCAAATGCGGC
>NZ_BAAGZM010000274.1:0-5521 GCF_054778495.1 Hymenobacter agri | reverse complement strand
GCCATTCCGAATCGGCCGCCGCCCCCGCCACGGCCGATTCTACGGCCACCACCGCCAACCCCGCGGCTCCGGCCAACTCGCCCCTGCAAGTCGTCGCCGAGTTCACCGACCCGCAGATGGTGGGCGTGGCCGTGGAGCCGGGTGGCAAAATCTTCGCCTGCTTTCCGCGCTGGGACTATAACCCCCCGTACCCCATCGCCGAAGTGGGCCCCAACAATACCCTTAAGCCCTATCCCAACGCCGGCTGGTGCATGTGGAACGACTCGGTGAAGAACGAGCCCCTCAAGCACTGGATTTGCCCCCAAACCGTGCAAAATGATAAGCAGGGCATGGTCTGGATTCTTGACCCTGCCGCGCCCGGCCTCAAGTTCACCGTGCCCGGCGGCCCCAAGCTGGTGAAAACCGACCCCAAAACCGGCCAGGTGCTGCTCACCATTCCCTTCCCCGAAAGCGTTGCCCCGCGCAAGTCCTACCTCAACGACGTGCGCATCGACCTGCAGAACAACTATGCCTACATGACGGAATCGGGCACCGGCGCGCTGGTCGTAACGGATTTGAAAACCCTGAAATCGCGCCGCCTGCTAGCTTCGCACCCGTCGATGAAAGCCGAGCCGGGCCTCGTCATTAAAGCCGCCGGCCACCCCATGCTCGATTTGCAGGGCAAACCGGCTAAGTTCAACGTCGACGGCATTGCCCTGAGCACCGACAACAGCTACCTATACTACTGCCCGCTCACTGGCCACAAGCTTTACCGCATCAAAACGGCCGCCCTGCGCGATGCCGCGCTCACCGACGCGCAGCTGGCCCAGCAAGTCGAAACCGTGGGCGAAATCCCGGCCACCGACGGCCTCGAAATCGACGCGGCCAACAACGTCTACCTCACCTCGTTCGAGAACAGCGCCCTCATGCGCCGCACGCCCGCCGGCAAAATCGAAACCCTGGTGCAGGACGACCGCCTGCAGTGGCCCGACACCTACAGTTTCGGCACCGATGGCGCGCTTTACGTGGCCACCTCGGGCATTCATAAAACGCCCGCCTGGAACAAAGGCGTTGGCCAGCCGCGCGCGCCGTTCCGCATCTTTAAAATGGCGCTGCCGAAATAAGCACCCGCTTTGCCAGAGGCACACGAAAAAGCCCCGCGCTTCCTTTGGGAGGCGCGGGGCTTTTGGTAATGCCGATAGGAGGGAGGCTAAAGTCCGGCGAAGGCGGGCCGCTCTTCCACCTTCTGAATCTTCACGCCCTTCTGAAAAATATCGAACTTCTCGCTCACATGCGTCAGAATGTCCATGCAGTGGCGGTGGCGGCGGTTCATAGTGTCGTGTATCGTGTACACGCCATCGAGCTTGGGCGAGATGCCACGCACCCGCACCTTATCGCCAAAATCAAACTTGCCGCCCCAGGGCTTCAGCAAATCGCGCGACAGGGCCATCCAGCGCTTTTTGCTTCCGTAGTGCGGTTTAATGCGGGAATTGTCTGCCGTTACGAACGGCTCATTATCGGTTTGGCCCGGCACGGCCTGGTAGGCGGTGGCGGTGACGGTGTACGTCGGGCTGCGCACCACGAATTGGGGCTTGCGGGCCAGTAGGCGGCGGCTTTTCAGGCGCGTGGCCTTGGTGGTGGTGGCAAAAAAGCGCTTCATATCGGGACTAACCCGCGCTGCCGGAGCAGTGTGGAACAAGGGGGCCGCTAAGGCGGCGGCGGCGAGGACGATATCTAGCAGTAGTCGTGCACTGTTCATCAATATAAGGTTCGTACGTGCGCCATTGAGCCCGGCGCTATGGGTACTGCCCGGCCGTTTCAGGCTGGGCAGAAGGGTGTTAACGCATAACTAGCCAGATTAGTTTCGACTAATCAAATTATCCAATTGAAAACACCCTTGCTAGCTTGATTAGCTATTATATAGACAAAATTTTATATTAACCGCCCCGGCATGGTCCAATTATTTTGAGCAGCCCGGGCCAACGCATTTGGTGCCGGGCCGTAACACTTGGGCTGGGCAAACGCGCTATTTTCGATAACTTGACGCAACAAGCAGCGCCACTGGCTTCACGTATGTCGCTAAATACTGTTGGTTGTCAGGTTAATTCGTGTACCCGGGTACAGGTTTTTGCCTGATTGCTAGGCGTAATACCTTTACGCCACCTTACTTAAGCTGAATTCCCAATGGACGCTTACACTTATATCGCCAACGCCGACGCGGCGGCCATCGAAACCCTGTACCAGGCCTACCAGCAAAACCCGGAATCGGTGGATTTTGGCTGGCGCAAGTTTTTCGAAGGCTTCGATTTCTCGCAGCAGTTCCCCGAAGGTGTTTCGGTGCTGCCCGGTGCGGCCCCGGCCGCCAACGCTACCCCCGCTGCTAATGGTGTTGCCGCGGCTGCCAAAACAGCTACTGCTGCCGCGCCCCAGCCCGACGATTACGGCGTACTGCACACCCCGGCCTCGACCAACAATGCCCCCGCCGGTTTGAGCAGCGGCGAAGTGGCTTCCGATAAGGAAACGGCTGTGCGCAACCTCATCCACGCCTTCCGCAGCCGCGGCCACTTGCGCGCCAAAACCAACCCGGTGCGCGAGCGCAAAGACCGCAAGCCCCGCCTCGACCTCGCCGATTTCGGCCTGGGCGAAGCCGATTTGGACACGGTATTTAAGAACGGTGAGGTGCTGGGCCTCGGCAGCCAGGCCAAGCTGCGCGACATCGTAGCCGCGCTGGAGAAGATTTACACCGGCGCCATCGGCTTCGAGTACATGTACATCCGCGACCCGCAGGTGCTCGACTGGTTCCGCGCCAAGGTGGAGAAGGACTCGCTGGCCTTCAACCCCGGCGTGGAGTACAAGAAGCGCATTCTGAAGAAGCTGAACGAGGCCGTGGTGTTCGAGAATTTCCTGCACACCAAGTTTCTGGGGCAGAAGCGCTTCTCGCTGGAGGGCGGCGAAACCACCATTCCGGCCCTCGATGCCATCATCGGCAAGGGCGCCGAGCTGGGCGTGAAGGAAGTGATGATTGGCATGGCCCACCGCGGCCGCCTCAACGTGCTGGCCAACATCATGGGCAAAACCTACGAGCAGATTTTCTCGGAGTTTGAAGGCACGGCCGTGCCCGACCTCACGATGGGCGACGGCGACGTGAAGTATCACATGGGCTACTCGTCGGAAGTGGAAGCCAGTGGCGGCCAGAAAGTGAACCTGAAGCTGGCCCCTAACCCCTCGCACCTCGAGGCCGTGAACCCGGTGGTGGAAGGCTTCGTGCGCGCCAAAATCGAACACCAGTACGGCGGCGACTACCATCAGATTCTGCCCATCCTCATCCACGGCGACGCGGCGCTGGCCGGCCAGGGCATTGGCTACGAGGTGACGCAGATGTCGCAGCTCGAAGGCTACAAAACGGGCGGCACCATCCACTTCGTGATTAACAACCAGGTGGGTTTCACGACTGATTTCGAAGACGCCCGCTCGTCCATCTACTCGACCGACCTGGCTAAAATCATCGATGCGCCGGTGGTGCACGTGAACGGTGACAACCCCGAAGCGGTGGTGTTTGCCGTGCAGCTGGCCACCGAGTACCGCCAGCAGTTCCACGCCGACATCTTTATTGATATGGTGTGCTACCGCCGCCACGGCCACAACGAGTCGGACGAGCCCAAATTCACCCAGCCCACGCTCTACAACCTCATCTCGAAGCACCAGAACCCGCGCGAGGTGTACAACGCCATGCTGGTGCAGCGCGGCGACGTAGACGCCGAGCTGGCCAACCAAATGGACAAGGAGTTCCGCGACACCCTGCAGGCCCGCCTCGACATGGTGAAGCAGAAGCCGCTGCCTTATAAGTATCAGGCCCTCGAAAACGAGTGGCGCAGCCTGCGTCGCAGCACGCCCGAAGACTTCGAGCAGTCGCCCGAAACCGGCATTTCGGCAGAGGTGGTGGAGAAAGTGGCCAAGGCCCTGACTACGATTCCGGACGGCTTCAAGCCCATCAAGCAGATTGATAACCTGCTGAAGGAGCGCCGCAACATGTTCTTCGAGAACTACGGCAGCTGGTCGCGCATGCCCGAGGGCTGGATGCGCGACTATACTAAAAAGTACGACGGCACCCGCGTGCTGAACTGGGCCGCCGGCGAATTGCTGGCTTACGGCTCGCTGCTGAGCGAAAACCACATTGTGCGCGTGAGCGGCCAGGACGTGCAGCGCGGTACGTTCTCGCACCGCCACGCGGTGCTGCACGATGCCGAAACTTCGGCCCCGTACAACTCGCTCAACTTTATGGAGGGCGAGAATGAGAAGCTGAGCATCTACAATTCGCTGCTGAGCGAGTACGCGGTATTGGGCTTCGAATTCGGCTACGCAATGGCCAACCCCACAGCGCTGGTGGTATGGGAAGCCCAGTTCGGCGACTTTGCCAACGGTGCCCAGACCATGATTGACCAGTTCATCGTGTCGTCGGAAAGCAAGTGGCAGCGCATGAACGGTGTGGTGTTGCAGCTGCCCCACGGCTATGAAGGCCAAGGCCCCGAGCACTCCAACGCCCGCCCCGAGCGGTTCCTGCAGCTCGCGGCCGAGAACAATATCATCGTCACCAACATCACCACGCCGGCCAACTTCTTCCACGCCCTGCGCCGCCAGCTCACCTGGAGCTTCCGCAAGCCGCTGGTTACGATGTCGCCGAAATCGATGCTACGCCACCCGCTGTGCATCTCGCCCATTGAGGAGTTCACCAACGGCCGGTTCCGCGAGGTGATTGGCGACGACTTTGCCGAAGCTAAAAAGGTGAAGCGCGTGCTGCTGTGCTCGGGCAAGGTGTACTACGACCTGCTCGACGAGCAGCGCAACTCCAACCGCACCGATGTGGCCATCGTGCGCCTCGAGCAACTGCACCCCTTCCCCAAAAAGCAGCTCGACGCCGAGCTGGCCAAGTACGGCAAGGCCAAAATCTACTGGGTGCAGGAAGAGCCCGAGAACATGGGCTATTGGAACTACCTGCTGCGCTTCATGCGCCGCGAGCTGGAAGACGTGGTGGCCCGCAAGCCCTCGGCGTCGCCGGCCACCGGATACAACAAAATTCACGTGAAGGAGCAGAAAGACCTCGTGGCCCGCGCCTTCGACAAGCCCAAGGAGGCCGTGGCCGACGACAACATCAAAGCCACTGCCGAAGTAGCCAAGAAGCAGGACTAACAGGGTCGGCAAGCGCCTGCTTGCCGACCTCCGCTGCGCATCCCATTCAATTTCCGCAAGACACCCTTTTCCGCCACCCTAGTTTATGGCCCTCGAAATCAAAATTCCCGCCGTTGGCGAATCCATCACCGAAGTCACCATTGCCAAGTGGCTCAAGAAAGACGGCGAGGCCGTGAAGCGCGACGAGGTTATCGCCGAGCTGGAGTCCGATAAAGCCACCTTCGAGCTGCCCGCCGAAGCCGATGGCATCCTGAAAATCCGCGTGGCTGAAGGCGAAACCATCGGTATCGGCACCGTGATTGCCGACCTGGATGGTGCCGCCGCCGGTGCTGCTCCCGCGCCCGCCGCCGCGCCC
>NZ_BAAGZM010000273.1:0-5524 GCF_054778495.1 Hymenobacter agri | reverse complement strand
GGCCCCGGGCGGGGCCAGCGGGGCGGGGGCCGGCTGCAGCTTTTGCACCAGGTACAGCAGCTCCCAGAGGTAAGTGCGCAATAGCTCGGGCCGGAAGGCGTAGGCGGAGGGCAGCTCGCGCGCCATCTTCTCAAAAATGGCCTCCAGGGCCGCGCAATCGGCTTCGGCCACCTCCCACACGGGGTAGGCGCCGGGCCGGAAAATGGGCAGCTCGGCCAGCACCACGCCGGTGCGGGCGGGCAGCAGAAAAGCGTCGTCGAAGAGGCAGCAGTAGCCGGTGGGCTCGTCGGTGCGGGGCAGCCAGCGGTAGGGCACCTGCGGCGTCACCAGAAACAGGGTGTTGGGGCCCGTGTGCGGGGGCTGGTCGGCGCACTCAACCTGGCAGGGGCTGCGGCAAAGCGTGATTTTGTAGTAATCGCGCCGGTTGAAGTTCATGGGGGGTGCGCCGCGCAGGTCGGCCAGCGGGAACACGTTGAAGTGGCCCGCGCCCGGTCCCAGGGCGGGCGGCGGCAGCACGCTGGCGGTGGCAGCGGTAGCGGCGTAGAAGGTGGCGAGGGTGTTGGGTTTCATGGGAATTAGCAGCGCGTCATGCTTCGCTGCGCTCAGCATGACGGTCAATTTTAGCCGGTTCCTCCCCAGCGCCCACCTGCGCCCGGTACTGCCCCGGCGTGCAGCCCTGGAAGCGCTTGAAGAACTTGGTGAAGTTGGACGGGTCGTAGGTGAGGTTGGCGGCAATGGCGGCCACCGTGCGGCTTGGGTCGGCCAGCAGCTGCCGCGAAATTTCCATCAGCCGCGCCTCGAAGTAATAGCACGGCGGGTGGCCGGTGGCCAGTTTGATGGTGTTGCTCAGGTGCGTGGGATGAATGCACAGCCGGCCGGCCAGGTCGCGCACTTCCAGCATTTCGGTGGCGCGGCCCGCCACAATGTCGGCCAGATGCAGGTCGACTTCACGCCGGAAATCGGCGTTGATTTCGTGCTGTCGGGCCAGAATTTTCTCGGGGATGGGGGTGCTGGGCATCTGCAAACTAAAAGGGTGTGCGAAGCTAACCGCCGGGAGCGGGCCAGGGTTGGAGCTCGAAACAAAATCCTACCTTCGGCCCACAATTACTCCCCTCCCACCCAACAACCACCGCATGCCCACCACCCACAACCACGCCCAAATCGGCGGCCACGCCCTGCGCCCCGAAAGCCTGATGATGAGCCACGGCTACAACCCCGCCTGGAGCGAGGGCGCCATCAAGCCGCCGATTTTCCAAACCTCCACCTTCGTTTTCAAGAACGCCGAAGAAGGCAAGGCCTTTTTCGAGCTGGCCTACGGCCTGCGCCAGCAGGGCCCCGACGAGGAGATGGGCCTCATCTACTCGCGCCTGAACAACCCCAGCCTGGAGATTCTCGAAAACCGCCTCTGCCTCTGGGACGGCGCCGAGGAAGCCGCCAGCTTCGCCAGCGGCATGGCCGCCATCAGCACCACGCTGCTGGCCCTGCTGCAGCCCGGCGACGTGGTGCTGCACTCCGAGCCGGTGTATGGCGGCTCCGATTTCTTCCTCAAAAACGTGCTGCGCAAGTTCGGCATCACGGCCGTGGGCTTCCGCCCCACCGCCACCCCGGAGGAGCTCACGGCCCAGGTAGCCAACATCGAGCAGGGCCGCCTGGCCATGATTTTCGTGGAAACGCCCGCCAACCCTACCAACCACCTCGTCGACCTCGAAGCCTGCGCCGCCCTGGCCGCCCGCTTCGGTACCGCCGACAAGCCCGTGCGGCTGGTGGTCGACAACACCTTTCTGGGCCCCGTTTTCCAGCACCCGCTCAAGCACGGCGCCGACGTGGTGCTGTACTCGGCCACCAAATTCCTGGGCGGCCACTCCGACCTGATTGCCGGCGCCGCCCTGGCCAGCCGCCCGCTGATGAAGGAAATCAAAGCCATGCGCACCTTCATGGGCACCATGTGCGACCCCAACACCGGCTGGATGCTCATGCGCTCGCTCGAAACCCTGAAGCTGCGCATGGAGCGCGCCGCCCAATCGGCCCAACTCATTGCCGACTGGCTGCGCGAGCACCCGCTGGTGGCCCGCACCTACTACCTCACGTACCTGGAGCACTGCCCCACCCAGCAGGACATCTACCGCCGCCACTGCCTTTCGCCCGGCTCCATGATTTCGTTTGACATCCGCGGCGGCGAAACCGAAGCCTTCCGCTTCCTCAACGCCCTTAAGCTCATCAAGCTGGCCGTGAGCCTGGGCGGCACCGAAAGCCTGGCCGAGCACCCTGGCACCATGACGCACTCCGACATTACCCTCGACGAGCAGCGCGAAATGGGCATCACCCCCCAAATGATTCGCCTCAGCATCGGCGTCGAAGACCCGCAGGATTTGATGCGCGACCTGAGCCAGGCGTTTGAGGCCGTGGGCGTAGGGCAGGCGCTGGAGGTGGAAATGGCGTAAACCCCATTAGTGGTGAGCTACATTTGAAGTTCACTCTAATAACAAAACATCATGGGATTTTTTTCCGCTATTCTCGGCAATGCCGGAGTTGCACAACCAGCCGAACTAAACACAGAGTACGGCATCTTGCTCGCTAACGGCGAGGTCATTGAGATTGGCTTCAAGCTGATGCGAGACGTCTTTATTTTTACCAATAAACGCCTCATATTAGTTGATAAACAAGGACTAACTGGCAAGAAAATAGAATACCTCTCCGTCTTGTACAAAAGCATTTCGCGCTTTGCTATTGAAACGGCCGGACATATGGACCTTGATGCAGAATTGAAGATTTGGGTATCAAGTGAAGCTGTTCCCAGCGTAACACGCAAATTCAATAAGCAAGTCAATATCTATGACCTGCAAAAAGTATTAGCTGAGCACGTACTGGGATAATCAATTTGAATAAAACGAAAAGAGCCGGCCGCTTCATCAGCGGCCGGCTCTTTTGATACTGATTCAAGCAGCAACTACTGCCCAAGCACGATGGCGAAAATCAGCGGGGCCACGATGGTGGCGTCCGATTCCACGATGAACTTGGGCGTGTCCTGGCCCAGCTTGCCCCAGGTGATTTTTTCGTTGGGCACGGCGCCGGAGTAGCTGCCGTAGCTGGTGGTCGAGTCCGAAATCTGGCAGAAGTAGCCCCACAGCGGCACTGAGTGGCGCTGCAAATCTTGGTGCAGCATGGGCACCACGCAGATGGGGAAGTCGCCGGCAATGCCGCCGCCAATCTGGAAGAAGCCCACTTTGCTTTCCTCGGTGGCGGTTTCGGTGTACCAGTCGGCCAGGTACATCATGTACTGAATGCCCGTGCGCATGGTGTGCACGTTCTTGATATCGCCCGAAATCACGTGGCCGGCGTAGATGTTGCCGAGCGTCGAGTCTTCCCAGCCGGGGCAGATGATGGGCAGGTTTTTCTCGGCCGCCGCCAGCATCCACGAGTTTTTGGGGTCAATCTGGTAGTACTGCTCCAGCTCGCCGCTCAGCAGAATCTGGTAGAAGAACTCGTGCGGGAAGTACTGCTCGCCGGCCTTGTCGGCCTTCTCCCAGAACTTCAGCACCGAATGCTCCAAGCGGCGCATAGCCTCTTCCTCTGGAATGCAGGTGTCGGTTACGCGGTTCATGTGGCGCTCCAGCAAGGCCTGCTCGTCGGCGGCCGTCAGGTCGCGGTAGTGCGGCACGCGCTCGTAGAAGTCGTGGGCCACCAGGTTGAAGATGTCCTCCTCCAGGTTGGCGCCCGTGCAGCTGATAATCTGCACCTTGTCCTGCCGAATCAGCTCGGCCAGCTGAATGCCCATTTCGGCGGTGCTCATGGCCCCGGCCAGGGTAATCATCATCTTGCCGCCCTCGGCGAGGTGCTTGTTGTAGCCATCGGCCGCGTCCACAAGAGCAGCAGCGTTGAAGTGGCGGAAATGGTGGCGGATGAAATTGGTAATGTGCATGGGTTGGGGTGAGGGTTGTTTTCGGAGTTGATTGAACGTCATGCTTCATCTAGCGTCCGCGTAGTCGAAGCATCTCTATCACGAGAGTAAATTCAATCGAATGAACTAGTTGCGCGGTAGAGATGCTTCGACTACGCTCAGCATGACGTGCGGGTTGGATGTTCAAAGCCAGCCTAGCTCGGCGACTCAATCATCAAGTTATGGTTGGTGTAGATGCAGATATCGGCCGCAATGTGCAGGCCTTCTTCCACCATCTGGCGGGCCGTGAGGTGGGGCGCGTGCTTCTTAAGCGCCAGCGCCGCCGCCTGCGCGTACATGGCACCCGAGCCGATGGCGGCCACGTCGGAATCGGGCTCCAGCACGTCGCCGGTGCCGCTGACGATGAGCAGCTCATCCTTGTCGGCCACCACCATCATGGCTTCGAGCTTGCGCAGATACTGGTCTTTACGCCAGTCCTTGGCCAGCTCGATGGCGGCGCGCTTCAGGTTGCCGCCGTAGCTGGTCAGCTTCTCCTCGAAGCGGTCGAGCAGCATGAAGGCGTCGGCGGTGGAGCCGGCAAAGCCGGTTACGACCTTACCCTCGCCCAGCTTGCGGATTTTACGCACGTTGTTTTTGGCCACGTGCTTGTCCATGGTGGCCTGCCCGTCGGCGCCCACGGCAATTTCGCCGTTGTGCCGGATGCCGAGAACGGTAGTGGAGCGGATTCTGGTCATTCTAGTTGGGTTAAAAAACGGTCATCCTGAGCGCAGTGAAGGACCTTATCACGACTGAACGGATTCGTTCAAGGAGCTTGCTGCCGTGATAAGGTCCTTCGCTGCGCTCAGGATGACAACGATTTATCAATTACCTCAAATCATCAAACGCATGGGGTCTTCGAGCAGGCTTTTCAGCGTTTGCAGGAAGGCCGCGCCGGTGGCGCCGTCCACCACGCGGTGGTCGCAGCTCAAGGTCACTTTCATGATGTTGCCGATGGCCAACTGGCCGTCCTTCACAACGGCGGTTTGCTTGATGCCGCCCACGGCCAGGATGCAGGCATCCGGCGGGTTGATGATGGCCGTGAACTCGTCGATGCCGAACATGCCCAGGTTCGAGATGGTGAAGGTGCTGCCTTCCCACTCGGCGGGCTGCAGCTTCTTGCTCTTGGCTTTGCCGGCCAGCTCCTTCACCTCGGTGGCGATGGTAGCCAGGCCCTTGCCGTCGGCATTGCGCACCACGGGCACTAGCAGCCCTTCGTCCACGGCCACGGCCACACCGATGTTGATAACCTTGTTCTGGCGAATGCGGTCGCCCAGCCACGAGGAGTTCACGGCCGGATGCGAGCGCAGGGCAATGGCCGCCGACTTAATCACGAGGTCGTTAAAGCTCAGCTTCACCGGCGACAGCTCGTTGAGCTTCACGCGGGCTTCCATGGCCTTGTCCATGTTGATTTCCATCGTGAGATAGAAATGCGGGGCCGTGAACAGGCTTTCCGACAGGCGCTTAGCAATCACCTTGCGCATCTGCGACACGGGCGTGTCGGTGTACGTATCGGTCGAAGCCGGAGCAGCGGGCGCCGCGGCCGGAGTTGGAGCAGTGGCCTGCGGGGCAGCCGCCGGAGCCGGGGCG
>NZ_BAAGZM010000272.1:0-5537 GCF_054778495.1 Hymenobacter agri | reverse complement strand
GCCAGCCGGCCGGTGCGCCGCCAGTGCCAGCCCAGTAGCAGCAGGGCCGCGGCCAGCGCCACGGCTGCCACCACAAAATCAGGATACGCCCAGTTCAACAAGTTACGAGTTATTAGTCCCCAATATTACGGCCGAATACCCGGCTGCAACCGAACTGACAGCCAAAATGGAGAGCAACTTTTTTTCGGATTTTCGAGAAATTTTTTGCGAAAAGTGCGGTTCTCTCGCATCGGCCCGTATATTTGCACCCGCTTCGAACGGGAGCGAAGACCAGCCGGAGAAGTGGGTGAGTGGCTGAAACCAGTAGTTTGCTAAACTGCCGTAGCTCTAAAGGTTACCGGGGGTTCGAATCCCCCCTTCTCCACTATAATGTTGGGTTGTGGAAGCAGCTCGTTGGGGCTCCAACCAACAAGTCGTTTCCCGGCTCAACATTATTTTTTTCGGGGTGTAGCGTAGCCCGGTATCGCGCCTGGTTTGGGACCAGGAGGTCGTAGGTTCGAATCCTGCCACCCCGACTTGTTGCCCCGTATTCGACCCCGTAGCTCAGCTGGATAGAGCAACTACCTTCTAAGTAGTCGGTCTTTGGTTCGAATCCAAACGGGGCCACCAAGTCCTTGCAAAAGCCACCCCCACGGGGTGGCTTTTGCTGTTTTCAGCCCTTGCGTGTTCGGCGAATTGGTGAGGCAGAATCAGCTGGCGCCAACCCGCTGAAAAGCACCATTAAAAATGAAAAATTCCCGCGAAAAAACCCGCAAAAACTACGTAAAATGGGATTAAATATGTACTTTTGAGTGTTCAGTACCAGGCAGCCAATTGCGCTGTTTAATGACCTGATTTAATCCCGCCCTCATGAGCGAAACCACCGAAAAAATTGTGCAGCCGGACTATACCGCTGACAGCATTCAAGTTCTCGAAGGATTGGAGGCCGTGCGCAAGCGCCCCAGCATGTACATCGGCGATACTGGCCTCAAAGGCCTGCACCATTTGGTGTGGGAAGTGGTCGATAACTCCATCGACGAAGCCCTGGCCGGCCACTGCGACCTGATTAACGTTACCATCAACGAAAATAACTCCATCACCGTGCGCGATAACGGGCGCGGCATCCCAGTCGATTTTCACGCCAAGGAAGGCCGCTCGGCCCTCGAAGTGGTACTGACCGTGCTGCACGCCGGCGGTAAGTTCGACAAAGGCTCCTACAAAGTGTCGGGCGGCCTGCACGGCGTGGGCGTGAGTTGCGTAAACGCGCTCAGCACCGACCTGAAGGTGACCGTGCGCCGCAAGGGCCACGTGTACCAGCAGGAGTATAAAATCGGCTTCCCGCAGTACGACGTGAAGGAGATTGGCGACACCGACGAGCATGGCACCGAGGTGCAGTTCCTGCCCGACCCCACCATCTTCGCCGAAACCGAATACCGCTACGACACCATTGCCAGCCGCCTGCGCGACCTGAGCTACCTGAATAAGGGCATTCGCATCACCCTCACCGACCGCCGCGAAAAGCTGGAAAGCGGCGAGTTCCGCGGCGAGGAATTTTACTCGACCGGCGGCCTGCGCGATTTCGTGCAGTACCTCGACGGCGACATGCGCCCCTCCCTGCTCTCGGAGCCCATTTATGTGGAAAGTGAGAAAGGCGGCACGCCCGTGGAAGTGGCGTTGCAGTACAACACCTCTTACCAGGAAAACGTCTATTCCTACGTCAACAACATCAACACCATCGAGGGCGGCACGCACGTGGGCGGCTTCCGCTCGGCGGTGACGCGCGTGCTGAAAAGCTACGGCGACAAGAACAAGTTGTTTGAGAAAGCGAAGGTGGAAATCACCGGCGACGACTTCCGCGAGGGCCTCACGGCCGTGATTTCGGTGAAGGTGGCCGAGCCGCAGTTCGAGGGCCAGACCAAAACCAAGCTGGGTAACTCCGAGGTGAGCGGCGCGGTGAACTCGGTGGTGGGCGAAATCCTGACGCAGTACCTGGACGAAAACCCCAACCAGGCCAACCGCATCATGGAGAAGGTGATTCTGGCCGCCAAGGCCCGCATCGCCGCCCGCAAGGCCAAGGACATGGTGCAGCGCAAAAACGTGCTCGGCTCGAACTCGCTGCCCGGCAAGCTGGCCGACTGCTCCGACTCGGACCCGGAAATCTGCGAGCTTTACCTCGTGGAAGGGGACTCGGCCGGCGGTACTGCCAAGCAGGGCCGCAACCGTGCCTTCCAGGCTATTCTGCCGCTGCGCGGTAAAATCCTGAACGTGGAGAAGGCCCAAGAGCACAAGATTCTGGAGAACGAGGAAATCAAGAACATGATTACCGCGCTGGGCGTCACGTTCAACGAGCGCAAGTCGTTGGCTTTCACCACCGACGAGGAAGGCACCGAAACCGGCCCGCTGAACTTCGACAAGCTGCGCTACCACAAGGTCATCATCATGACCGACGCCGACATCGACGGCTCGCACATCCGCACGCTGATTCTCACGTTCTTCTTCCGCTACATGCGCGAGCTGGTGGACCGCGGCTACATCTATATCGCCCTGCCGCCGCTCTACCTCGTGAAGCGCGGCAAGGAGGAGCGCTACTGCTGGACCGAAGAAGAGCGCCAGCAGGCCCAGGAAGATATGGGCCGCGGCAAGCCCGAAACGGTGAACGTGCAGCGCTACAAAGGCCTGGGCGAGATGAACGCCGAGCAGCTCTGGACGACGACCATGCAACCCGAAACCCGCACCCTGAAGCAGGTAACGGTGGAGTCGGCCGCTGAGGCCGACCACTTGTTCTCCATGCTGATGGGTGATGAAGTGGCCCCCCGCCGCGACTTTATCGAGCGCAACGCCAAGTACGCCAAGCTGGATGTATAATTGCCAGCCCTCAAAAAAAGGCCCGCTGCAAAGCGGGCCTTTTCTTTTGCCCATTCAATACTGATTTTTATGCGACAATTAATTTCGTCCGGGGCGCCGTGGGAGCCCATTGTGGGCTATTCGCGGGCCGTGCGCGTGGGTAATGTGGTAGAAGTGGCCGGCACCACCGCGCAGGATGGGGATGCGGTGACGGGTGGCTCCGACGTGTATGCGCAAACCAAGCGGGTGGTGGAGAAAATAGGTGAGGCGCTGGCAGCGGCCGGGGCCTCGTATGCCGACGTGGTGCGTACGCGCATTTTTGTAACCGACATTGCGCAATGGGCGGCCGTTGGGCGAGCCCACGGCGAAGTGTTTTCCGAAATACGACCGGCAACTTCTATGGTAGAAGTGCGGGCGCTGATTGACCCGCGATTGTTGGTGGAAATTGAGGCCACGGCCATTATTTCCACGTACTAGCTTACATACGGGCGCCTGCTGCCGTATTTTGCCCTGCATTCCATTATCCACAATGAAGCTCTTCAAATCCTCCGACCTTATCCGCAAAAGCAAGTACATCAGCCGCGACCTGAGCTGGCTGCGGTTTAACTACCGGGTGCTCGACCAGGTGCAGGATGCCGGCCGCGGCCTGTTCGATAAGCTGAAGTTTCTGGCCATCACCAGCTCCAACCTCGACGAGTTTTTCATGATTCGCGTGGGGTCGCTGTATAACTACCTCGATTACGGCAAGGAGCGCATCGACTACTCGGGCCTGCGCGAGCTGCCCTTCCGGCGCAAGCTGCTCGATTTCGCGCACCGCTTCGTGAACGACCAGAGCCTGACGTATCTGAACGAGCTGAAGCCGAACTTCGAGAAGAATGGCTTCAATATTCTGAAGATGAGCGACCTCACGGAGCTCGAAGTGAAGAAGGCTGATGGCTATTTCAAGAACACCGTATTTCCGCTGCTCACGCCGATGGTGTACGACTCGTACCACGGCTTCCCGCTGATGATGAACCAGATGCTCATCTTCGGGGTGGTCACGCGCATCGGCAACGGACTGGCCGTGGGGCTCGACGGCGAGGCCGAGAAAGGGCAGGAGCGCCTCACCTTCGTGCAGATTCCGCAGAACCTGACGCGCTTTTTTGAGCTCACGCGCAAAGACAAAGTCATTTTTGTGCCCATCGAGGAAGTAGTGCGCGAGTTTCTGCCGCGCCTGTTCCGCAACGTGGAAATTGTGTCGGCCGATTTGTTCCGCATCACGCGCAACGGCGATTTCACGCTGGAAGAGTCGGACGATATCGACAACGACTTCATCAAAGAAATACAGGTGGGCCTGAAAACCCGCAAGCGCGGCCGCGTGGTGCGCGTGGAAGTGGAGCCCAACGCCTCGCCCGTGCTGATGAATGTGCTGCGCGAGCGGTGGAACATTGACAACGGCAACGTCTTCGTCATCAATTCGCTGATTGATTTGAAGGGCCTGTGGCAGATTGTGCGCCACCCTAACTTCCGCGGCAAAACGGCCAAAATGCCCGCCACCGTGCAGCCGCTCAGCCTGCCGGAAGGCGCCGAGGATAACCTGTTCGAGTACCTCAAGCACCACGATGTGCTGCTGCACCACCCCTACAACAGCATCGAGCCGATGGTGCGGCTACTGGAGCAGGCCGCCGTCGACCCGCACGTGCTGGGTATCAAGCAAACCATCTACCGCCTGGCCGACGACTCGCGCGTATCGGCCGCGTTGCTGAAGGCGGCGGAGAACGGCAAGCACGTGTCGGTGCTGTTCGAGGTGAAGGCCCGGTTTGATGAGGAGAAGAACATCCGGGAGGGCGCGCGGCTCGAAAAGGCCGGCTGCTTCGTGATTTACGGGGTGAGCAAGTACAAGACGCACACCAAGCTGCTCATGATTATCCGGAAGGAGGGTGAGAAGGTGACGCGCTACGTGCACATCGGCTCGGGCAACTACAACGAACAGACCTCGCGCCTCTATACCGATGTTAGCCTGCTGACTACCAACGATGTGTATGGCCACGACGTGTCGGAATTCTTCAACGTAATTACCGGCCACTCGCAGCCTGACGACTACGAATACCTCATCACGGCGCCGAAGGACATGCGCCAGCAGCTCATTCACCTTATTCGGGAGGAAGTAAAGCACGCCAAAAAGGGCCACCAGAGCGGCATCGTGATGAAGATGAACTCCTTGGAGGACAAGGAGATTATCGACGAGTTTTACAAGGCGGCGAAGGCGGGCGTGCCCATTCGGTTCATCGTGCGCGGCATTTGCTGCCTGCGGCCGGGGCGGCCAGGCCTGAGCGAGAATATTGAGGTGCGCAGCATTGTGGGCGAGTACCTGGAGCACACGCGCTTGTTTTACTTCCACAACGGCGGCGATGCGAAGGTATACGCCGGCTCGGCCGACGTGATGGTGCGCTCGTTTGACCGGCGCATCGAGGCACTGTTCCTGATTGTGAATCCGCAGCTGCGGCGCGAGGCCATCAATATTCTGATGATGAATATGATGGACAACCAGAACAGCTACGTGATGCGGGAAGATGGCGCCTACATCCGCCAGCGCCCCGCGCCCGGCGAGCCGGTGGTGAACGTGCACAAGGACTTCTTCAAGCGCGACGAGGCGCTGCTGGCCACCGCCACGCCTGAGGGCCTGCTGGCCCTGCTGGGCGTGCAGGACCAGCGCCGGGCCGATGTGGCCGCTG
>NZ_BAAGZM010000271.1:0-5575 GCF_054778495.1 Hymenobacter agri | reverse complement strand
GCCGCCGCCTCGGCGCAGCTGCTCGGCGCGGCTGTGGTGATTGTGGGCGACATGAACAAGGCGCGCCTGGCGCACGCCCGCTCCTTCGGCTGCGAAACGGTGGATTTGAACGAGGACGCCAGCCTGGCCGACCAGATTGCCAACATCCTGGGCGTGCCCGAGATTGACTGCGCCATCGACTGCGTGGGCTTCGAGGCCAGCGGCCACGGCACCCAGGCCAAAACCGAAGTGCCCGCCGCCGTGCTCAACTCGCTTATGGAAATCACCCGCGCGGGCGGCTCCATCGGCATCCCCGGCCTGTACGTGACCGACGACCCCGGGGCCAAAGAGAAAGCCGCGCAAACCGGCAACCTGTCCATCCGCTTCGGCCTGGGCTGGGCCAAGAGCCATTCCTTCCACACTGGCCAAACGCCCGTGATGAGCTACAACCGCCAGCTCATGCAGGCCATTCTGTACGATAAAGTGCAGATTGCCAAAGCCGTGAATGTGGAAATCATCAGCCTCGACGATGCCCCCAAAGGTTACGCCGAGTTTGATAAGGGCGTGGCCCGCAAGTTTGTGATTAACCCCCACAACCTGATTCCGGACGTGAAACCCAAAGCCAAGTCCAAGAAGGAAACGGCCGACGCTTAGGCATCGGCGGTAGCGGAAGCAACAGCCGGACTGCCAGATGGGCGGCCCGGCTGTTTGCGTTTGGCGTAGGGCAGGCCGTAACATTGGCCCGATTCTCACTACTTCTTAACGGCACAACCTATGCAAAATTTCACCCTTTGGCTGGAATTTGAACACGTCGACTACTCCAGTAAATGGGACCCGGAGACCGAAGCCTTTATAACCGGCGTTGATTGGGACAGGGAAAACGAAGCCTGCAACGTTAGGGTAGATTTGCCGGATGGTCGGTACTATGGAATCAATGTTTGGACTTATGCTTTTCTGGCAACTGTTGTGGCTTTAGACACTGAGAGTAAAGAGCATTTGAATGGCCTGTATCAGATTCCGCCTGACTTGTTTGTGAAGGAGCTTACTCGTGAATGCATTGAAGCCACTATTGCCGATTTGCTGAAGCAGGGAAATCTGGAAGACGTGCTGAACCCGTCGGTTCTCAGCAAATCGGAATCTGATTAGACGACGTCTTTGTCTCCGTAACCCCGCCCCGGCCACCCCCGCCGGGGCTTTTTCGTACCTTCGCCCACGGTTTCCACCCTCACGGTCGCGGACTGAAATTCCCGCCCTACTCCTTACTATATGCACCCCGCTCCCACCGCGCCTTATAAGCCTCAGAACCACGTTCGCATTGTCACCGCCGCCGCTTTGTTTGATGGCCACGATGCGGCCATTAACATCATGCGCCGCATTATTCAGAGCAGCGGCGCGGAGGTCATTCACCTCGGCCACAACCGCTCGGTGCAGGAAATCGTGGACTGCGCCATTCAGGAAGATGCGCAGGCCATTGCGATTACCAGCTACCAGGGCGGGCACAACGAGTACTTCAAGTACATGCACGACCTGCTGAAGGAGCGCGGCGCGGGCCACATTAAAATCTTCGGCGGCGGCGGCGGCGTGATTCTGCCAAGCGAGATTGCCGAGCTGATGGGCTACGGCATCACCCGCATTTACTCGCCGGACGATGGCCGCGCGATGGGCTTGCAGGGCATGATTAATGACTTGCTCGAGAGTGCCGACTTCCCGACGGGACAGAATTTGAACGGCGAGGCCGGGCACGTGGTAGAGAAAGACGCCCGCAGCATTGGCCGCCTGATTTCGGCGGCGGAGAACTTCCCCGAAGAGTTCGAGCGGGTGAAAGGCGACCTACTGGTTGCGTTTCAAACCAGCGAAAACGAACAGAATCAGAATCTGAGCAACCGTCGCCCCGCTCCTATTCTCGGTATTACCGGCACGGGCGGCGCGGGCAAGTCGTCGCTGGTGGATGAGCTGGTGCGGCGCTTCCTGCTGGATTTTCCGGAGAAGACCATTGCCATCATTTCCGTCGACCCCAGCAAGCGCAAGACGGGCGGCGCCCTACTCGGCGACCGGATTCGGATGAATGCCATCAACTCGCCGCGGGTGTACATGCGCAGCCTGGCTACGCGCCAGAGCAATTTGGCGCTGTCGCGCTACGTGCAGGATGCGGTGGACGTGGTGCGCGCCGCCAACTACGACCTGATTATTCTGGAGACTTCGGGCATCGGCCAGTCTGATACTGAAATCATCGAGCACTCCGACGCCAGCCTGTATGTGATGACGCCGGAGTACGGCGCGGCCACGCAACTGGAGAAAATCGACATGCTCGATTTTGCTGATGTGATTGCGCTGAACAAGTTTGACAAGCGCGGGGCGCTGGATGCGCTGCGCGACGTGCGCAAGCAGTACCAGCGCAACCACGGCCTCTGGGACACGCCCACGGACCAGATGCCGGTGTTCGGCACCATTGCCTCGCAGTTCAACGACCCGGGCATGAACCGGCTGTACCGGGCGGTGCTCAAGATGCTGGAAACCAAGACCGGCGCCACCTTCGCCTCGCACCTGGAAACCAGCGCCGAGGATTCGGAGAAGATTTACATCATCCCGCCGCACCGCACCCGCTACCTCTCCGAGATTGCCGAAACCAACCGCGCCTACGACCAGCGCGTGCGCGAGCAGGCCCAGATTGCGGAAGTGGCTGGCGCGTTTGCCAAGCTGGAAGAGCACTACCGCGACGAGAAAAAGAGCTCCGCCAGCATGGTGGAGGAGTTCACCAAGAACAAGCAGACGCAGTTGCGCCGGCTCGATGCCGACAGCCAGGCCATTCTGGAAAACTGGGAAAGCACCTTGCAGAACTACCGCAACCCGGAGTACGTGTACTCGGTGCGGGGCAAGGAAATCCGGGTGAAGACGCACACCAAGTCGCTGTCGGGCAACGAGATTCCGAAGGTGGCGGTGCCGCGCTACTCGGGCTGGGGCGACCGGCTGCGCTGGGCCATGCAGGAGAATTTCCCCGGCGAGTTTCCCTACACGGCGGGCGTGTTCCCCTTCAAGCGCGAGGGCGAGGACCCCACGCGCATGTTTGCCGGCGAGGGCGGGCCGGAGCGCACCAACCGCCGCTTCCACTACGTGAGCATGGGCCTGCCGGCCAAGCGGTTGAGCACGGCGTTTGACTCGGTGACGCTCTACGGCGAGGACCCCGACCACCGGCCCGATATCTATGGCAAAATCGGCAACGCGGGCGTGAGCATCTGCTGCCTCGACGATGCCAAGAAGCTGTACTCGGGCTTCAACCTAGCCAACCCCAGCACGTCGGTGTCGATGACCATCAACGGGCCGGCGGCCACGCTGGCGGCGTTTTTCATGAACGCGGCTATCGACCAGCAGTGCGAGCTATACATTAAGGAGCAGGGGCTGGAAGCGGAGGTGGAAGCCAAAATCGACCAGATTTACAAGGCCAAAAACGTGGCCCGCCCCCGCTACCAGGGCGAGCTGCCGGCCGGCAACGACGGCCTGGGCCTGCTACTGCTCGGCGTGACGGGCGAGGACGTGCTGCCCGCCGACGTGTACTCGTCTATCAAGGCCAAGACGCTGACGCAGGTGCGCGGCACCGTGCAGGCCGACATTCTGAAGGAAGACCAGGCCCAGAACACCTGCATTTTCAGCACCGAGTTTGCGCTGCGCCTGATGGGCGACGTGCAGGAATACTTCATCCGGCACGCGGTGCGGAATTTCTACTCGGTGTCGATTTCGGGCTACCACATTGCCGAGGCCGGCGCCAACCCCATCACCCAGCTGGCCCTGACGCTGAGCAACGGCTTCACGTTTGTGGAGTACTACGTGAGCCGCGGCATGAGCGTGAACGACTTCGCGCCGAACCTGAGCTTCTTCTTCTCCAACGGCATCGACCCGGAGTACGCCGTGATTGGGCGGGTGGCGCGCCGCATCTGGGCCAAGGCCATGAAGCTGAAGTACGGCGCCGACGCCCGCAGCCAGATGCTGAAGTACCACATCCAGACCTCGGGCCGCAGCCTGCACGCCCAGGAAATCGACTTCAACGACATCCGCACCACGTTGCAGGCGCTGTATGCCATCTACGACAACTGCAACTCGCTGCACACGAATGCCTACGACGAGGCCATCACCACGCCCACCGAGGAGTCGGTGCGTCGGGCCATGGCCATTCAGCTCATCATCAACCGCGAGCTGGGGCTGGCCAAAAACGAAAACCCGCTGCAAGGCTCCTTCATCATCGAGGAGCTGACCGACCTGGTGGAAGAGGCGGTGCTGCTCGAATTCGACCGCATCACGGAGCGCGGCGGCGTGCTCGGAGCCATGGAAACCATGTACCAGCGCGGCAAAATCCAGGAGGAAAGCATGCACTACGAGATGCTGAAGCACACGGGCGAGTACCCCATTATCGGGGTGAATACCTTCCTCTCGTCGAAGGGCTCACCCACGGTGGTGCCGGCCGAAGTCATCCGGGCCACGGAGGAGGAAAAGCAGTACCAAATCGAGATGCTCAACATCCTGCACGCCCGCAACGCCGACCAGACCGAAACCCGCCTCAAGCGCCTGCAACAAGTGGCCGTGCGCAACGAAAACCTGTTCGAGGAGCTGATGGAAACGGTGAAGTTCTGCTCGCTGGGGCAGATTACCAACGCGCTGTTCGAGGTCGGCGGGCAGTACCGGCGGAATATGTAAGTTTTCTTACTAACACTTTTTAGCACCACGCTTTAATTGCATTAATGAAAATGGCAAAAAGAGACAACTTCAATCAACCTACTAAGGAACTCTTGGCGAAAAGAGTGGGGTATTTGTGCTCAAACCCAGACTGCGACCACCATACAATCGGACCTAACAGCCAAAAAAACAAGGTTATATCAAAAGGAACTGCTGCGCATATTACGGCCGCAGCTCCCGGTGGACCTAGGTACGATGCATCTCTTACCGAAGCCGAAAGAATGGATGCAAGTAATGGAATTTGGCTGTGTAGCAGTTGCGCTAAAATCATTGATACCGACACAGACTTTTTTACTATTGAGCTACTGAATGACTGGAAAAGCCAAACAGAACGTAAGGTTTTCGACAGAATTTTAGGTAGAGGAAGTAAAAATGTGGCGACATACTCTAATGATGAGTGGAATTACATTGCCGACTTAATCTGCAGTTTTATAAATGAACAGTTGTTTGAGGTGCATAGAGGAGCTTTGGCTTATAGCTCTGAAATCACTGTCATTTTCGGTAATGATGGATACGACCAAGAGGGCTGTAATGATAAAGCGAAGAATGAGGTGGAACAACTTCGTCAGTATCTATTACAAAACAAGATTGAAGAACTAGGTTTTGGTCTTTCAGAGGGCAGGTATTCTTGGTGCCTATTGGCTAAAACAGATAAAGTTATTTTGCTTAACAATTTAATATGGGCTTTCTGGACAGATAATGCACACTATCTAAATGTGCAACAATCAGTATCGCATTTAAGACTGTATACATTTGACAACGTGACATTGAAAAAGTACTTGAGGTATTAAATTGTGGGCGGTGGTCTAAGTGAGGATGGTTCTGTGATTATGTCGGTCGATGCAAATTTTAATTCGGGCTGCGTGCATGC
>NZ_BAAGZM010000270.1:0-5582 GCF_054778495.1 Hymenobacter agri | reverse complement strand
GTTCGGGCTGGCTGGGCTCAGCCAAACGCCGGCTGAGGCCCGGGTGCAGGCCCGCGACGCCCGTTTGGCGCGCATTCTCGATTACGACCAACTGCTCCCCGCACCCCGCACCACTACCGACAGCCTCGGCACCGCTGCCATCGGCCTGTGGCTGCTGGGCGATTCCACGGTGGTCGACCCCGTGCTGCGCGGCCCGGTGTACCGCTTCGACGCCCCCGATTTTTTCGGGCGCATACTGCCCGCCAAGCTGCAGCTGCGTGCCCGACAGCTGGGACGCGACTACTTTCCAATATTGCTGGCCCTTTTGGTCACGGCCGTAGCTATTCGCCGCACACGGCCCGTGTCGCGTAGCTTCTGGCTGATACAAGTGGCTTTCGCGATGGGCCTGCTTGCTCTGGCCGGCATCCTGAAATTACCGCCGCGACTGGCATTGCCGCTGCTCGATTGCTGGTTGCTTACCAATCTGATTTACTGGCTGAATCCTGCCGTGAATGCGCGAGGCGAGGCTGTTGGTCTGACCGCGTCAGAAGATGGCGCAACAACTTTTGGTAGCAGTGCCTCATCGCTCTCAACGCTTTTGGGAACAGGGGCGGGGCAGGGCTTTCGCCGGCTGCTGGCCATCGGCATATTACTGCTGGTGAGTGGCCTGTACGCCGCCAAAACCTGGCACCGCCACCTCGTGCTGCGGCAGGAACAGCGCCGCCACGAACGCCCCATCCGTTTCCTGCGCCACCAAGGCGGGCGCCCGGTGCGCATCCTGGCCGGCACCAACGACCTGCTGAAAAGCCTCTCGCCCTTTAGTAGCTACTCGCCCGGGCCGGGCCCTGTACTGCTGCTCACGGGCTGGCCCGCTCACGACGCCTCGCAGGCCAGCCTGCGCCGGGCGCTCACCGGCACCACCGACCAAACTGAATGCCTGCGCCGCCTGGCCCAACTACCTACTTACGGTGCCCCGCCCCAGGCCGTGTGGCTACTCACCGCCGAAACCGCGCACTGGCTGAGCCGCCGCCTGCGCGCCCAGGGGCCGCGCCTGATGCTCTACCCAGAGCACGCCCCGGTCACCGTCGGTGCCGATTCGGCGGTGCACGTCTATCACGTGCAGGGTTGGCCCGAACACTGATTTTACCGTCGCCAAGGCCGGTTTTTGGCCCAACGGCGCAGGTAATGCCATAATCTTATACCCGAGCCCCTACGGTTCGGGCAGACCTTTGTTGCACGAAAAGCGTTTCCTCTTCATCATCCCCTCACGCTTATTCGCCCAGCATTATGCAAACCTCCATATCGATTACCCGCGGCGAAGTACTGCAGCAGATGGAAGGCTATCTGAAGGAAAACATGAGCACCTTCCTCAAAAGTGTGGAAGACAGCTGGCAGCCTGCCGATTACCTGCCCGATTCGCGCCGCGACACGTTTTTTGACGAAGTAAAAGAGCTGCGCGAAAAAGCCAGCGGCCTGAGCTACGACCTGCTGGCCGTGCTCATCGGCGACACTATTACCGAAGAGGCCCTGCCCAACTACGAGGCCTGGTTCCACGAGCTCGATAACATCAACCGCGACCGCAACAACGGCTGGGCCGAGTGGATTCGGGGCTGGACGGCCGAGGAAAACCGCCACGGCGACCTGCTGAACCGCTACCTCTACCTGAGCGGCCGCGTGAACATGCGCGAGTTTGAAGTTTCGACTCAGTATCTCATTAATGATGCCTTCGACCTGGGCACGGCCAACGACCCCTACCGCGCCTTCGTGTACACGAGCTACCAGGAGCAGGCTACCAACATTTCGCACCGCCGCGTGGGCCAGCTGGCCCGCAAAGCCGGCGACGACCAGCTCTCCAAAATCTGCGGTATGATTGCCGGCGACGAAACCCGCCACGCCCGCGTGTACAAGGCCTTTGTGAGCAAGATTTTCGAGCTTGACCCCAGCGAAATGATGCTGGCCTTCGAGGACATGATGCGCAAGAAGATTGTAATGCCCGCTCACTACATGCGCGAAATGGGCGTGGAAATGGGCAAAACCTTCGGCCACTTCACCGATGCCGCCCAACGCCTGGGCGTGTACACCAGCGCCGACTATACTGACATCCTCGACTCGCTCATCCACGACTGGGACATTGCCCGCATCGGCGGCCTTACCGGCGAAGCCGAACGCGCCCGCGATTACATCATGGCCCTGCCCAACCGCCTGCGCCGCGTGGCCGACCGCATGCCCGTGCCCAAGCTCGAATACAAGTTCAAGTGGATTGATTAACTCGTTGGCGCCTGCTAAGGTATTGCTGTTTCGAGCCACGTAAGAAACTTCAGAAAACCGCCCCGCCGTCTGGTTGGGGCGGTTTTTTTGTGGGGTGAGGATGGCAGCGGCAACCCACGGCGGCTTTGCTGGGTAATGACAATGCTGCCACCACGGCCGAGCTTATCCCAACCCAATCATTTCCGTTATGAAGACCACCAAAGCCGCCCACTACTCCAAATTTGGAAGCGCCGACGTTCTGCACATTGGCTCCATCGACTTGCCCGCTGTGGGCGAGGGTGAAGTCCGGCTGCGCGTGAAAGCCGCCGGCATCAACCCCGTCGATTACATCGTGCGCGAAGGCCATTTCGTGGCCGTGGTGCCCGTCGAGTTCCCGGTGGTGCCGGGCTGGGATGTGGCCGGCGTGGTGGAGGAGTGCGGCCACGGCGCTTCCCGCTTCAAAAAAGGAGATGAAGTGTACGGCTACATCCGCCGGCCCGTGGCCCAGCACGGCAGCTTCGCCGAAGAAATTGTGGTGCCCGAGTGCTACCTCACCATGCGGCCCAAAAAGCTGAAGTGGGCCGAAGCCGGCGGCCTGCCGCTGGCCGGCCTCACGGCCTACCAATCACTGTTCACGGCCGGTAAGCTGGCCAAAGGCGAGACCGTGCTCATCCTCGGCGCTTCGGGCGGGGTGGGGGGCACCGCCATTCAGCTGGCTAAAAACGCTGGGGCTACGGTCATTGCCGTAGCCAGTGCCAAAAGCGCCCGCCACATGAAAAAACTGGGCGCCCACCACACCATCGACTACGAAGCCAGCCCCATTGCCGAAGCTGTGGCCAAAATTGCCCCCGCTGGCGTCGATTTGCTGTTCGATGCCATCAGCGGCGACACGCTGCTCAAAAGCATCCCGGCCCTCAAGCCCAAAGGCCGGCTGATTTCCGTCCTTAACGATGGCACTGCCCTGAAGTTGCCGCGCGGCGTGCGCTTCGCCCACGTCATGGCCCAGCCCAGCGTGCCCGACCTCGACCACCTGCGCGAGCTCGCCGAGGCCGGCCAGCTGAAAGTACCCGTTTCGGCCACCTTCCCGCTGGCCGAAACCAAAAAAGCCTTCGAGCAGATTGAGTCGAAGCACACCACCGGCAAAGTGGTAATTGTGCCGTAACGAGCAGTCTTACAGAGCAAGAATCCTCCGGCTGCAGTTGATGCGGCCGGAGGATTCTTATATGGTGGCGTATGGTTACTTCTCCACCCGCACGCCTTTCCAGAACGCCACGCGGCCTTTTATTTCCTTGGCGGCGTCCTTCGGTTCGGGGTAGTACCAGGCGGCATCCTTGTTCTTTTCGCCGTTCACATTCAGCGAGTAGTAGCTGGCGCGGCCTTTCCAGGGGCAGCTGGTTTGGGCAATGCTGTCCTCAAAAAACTCTTTTTTGAGGGAATCGGCGGGGAAGTAGTGGTTGTTTTCGACCACGACGGTATCGTCGCTCTCGGCCACGACGGTGTTGTTCCAGATGGCTTTCATGGGTTAGGAATAGGGGAGCAGGGAAAAGAGAGAAGGCGGGCGGCGGCGAAAAGCCGCGCCGCTCACCACAACTGAACATAAACCCGGGCCCGGGGGTTTATTAAGCCGGGCCGCATGGTAGCTGACCGCCCGTATTCCCTATTTCCTTTCTCTTATTCCCCGCTATGGCCGTTGGCTTCCGCTTCCGCGATTTTGTGCCCGAAGACCAGCCCGACAAGGGCTTTGAGTCGCTATTCAAGATTTTCATGCAGCTCGTCACCATCACCTCCGGCGATGTGGGCGAAGCGCTGTCCTGGCTCAACGAGCTCGACAAGCAGTACGGCCTCACCGACGACAATTACGGCATGGGCAATTTCATCGACGACCTGAAGAAAAAAGGCTACATCGATGAGAATGAGCAGCAAAAGGGCGAGTTTAAGATTACGCCCAAAACCGAGCAGGGCATCCGCAAAAGTGCCCTGGAGGAGATTTTTGGCAAGCTGAAAAAGAGCAGCACCGGCAACCACCGCACGCCCCACACCGGCCAGGGCGACGAGCAGAGCACCGACCTGCGCGAGTTCCGCTTCGGCGACTCGCTGGAGCAGATTCAGATGTCCGAATCCATCCGCAACGCCCAGCTCAACCACGGCCTCGGGGGCGGCGACGATTTCATGCTGACCGAGGGCGACCTCGAAGTGCGCGAAAACGAGCACAAGAGCCAGACCAGCACCGTGCTGATGATTGACATCTCGCACTCAATGATTCTGTACGGCGAGGACCGCATCACGCCGGCCAAAAAAGTGGCCATGGCCCTGGCTGAGCTCGTGAAGCAGAAATACCCTAAAGATTTCCTCGACGTCATCGTGTTCGGCAACGACGCCTGGCAGATTGAAATCAAGGATTTGCCCTACCTGCAGGTGGGCCCCTACCACACCAACACTGTGGCCGGCCTGGAACTGGCTATGGACCTGCTGCGCAAGCGCAAGACGCCCAACAAGCAGATTTTTATGATTACTGACGGCAAGCCCACTTGCCTGAAGGAGGGCAACGGCTACTACAAAAACAGCTTCGGCCTCGACCGTAAAGTGGTGAACAAGACCCTGAACCTAGCCGCCGCCGCCCGCCGCGTCAAGATTCCCATCACCACGTTTATGATTACCTCCGACCCGTACCTGCAGAAGTTCGTGGAGGAGTTCACCGAAGTGAATCAGGGCAAGGCCTACTATTCGGGCCTGAAAGGGCTGGGCCACCTGGTGTTTGAGGACTATAAGAAGAACCGCCGCAAGACCCTGTAAAGCGCTGGTCGCAAAGTAAACAGAACGTCATGCTGGGCTTGGCGAAGCATCTTTACCGCAGTAGCAAAATCAATTACTACAACGGTAAAGATGCTTCGCCAAGCCCAGCATGACGTTCTGTTTTAACGCTACCTCACTGCCGCCACTTCACCATCCTCCGGCGTGGCATTCCTGATTTTGGGCACCGAGCGCAGGTACGCAAACAGGGCATGCACTTCTTCATCGGTGAGCAGCGAATACTTGTTCATCGGGTAGTGCAGCGGCCCGTGCGGCGACAGTCCAAATCGCACGGCTTGCCCAAACTGTGCCTCGCTCCAATTGCCCAGGCCCGTGGCCACGTCGGCGGTCAGGTTGCGCGATACTACGGTCTGGCCTTCGTTGTTGAGCAGGGGCGTGCCGCCGCCGAGGTAGCCCCGCGATTTTTCGGGGTCGTAGGGGTTGTTGCTTTTGAAATCCTTCGAGTGGCATTCGAAGCAGTGGTAGCGGCCGATGACGAGGTAGCGGCCGAAAGCGCGGGCATCGGCTGGTGGCGGGCCCAGCACGGGGGCGGCCGGCAGCCGGGC
>NZ_BAAGZM010000269.1:0-5583 GCF_054778495.1 Hymenobacter agri | reverse complement strand
GGCGGGGCCGGCGTCGGGGCCGGGTTCAGCAGCAGGCCGTAGCCGCGGCGGCGCACCTGGTTGATGGCATCAAAGGCGATAGTGGTGGGGCCGTTTACCTCGTTTTCGGCCTCGGCCAGCATCAGCAGCACGTCGGAATAACGCAGGATGGGCCAGTTGCGGCCAAAGTCGGTGGTGCCTTTGGGCAGCACCACTTCATATTGGCGGCGCCACTTGCCGCAGTCGCGGTGCCAGATGCGGTTCGAGGCCGTCCAGGGCACTTCGGTGGGGATGGTGGCCGTGGTCACGGTGCCGGTGGTGGTGTAGCTGAAGGGCGCCAGCGTCCAGTCGCGGCGCAGGTCCGGCGACACGTCCGTCAGCGGCGTGATGGGCGTGGTGGTGCTGTAGGTGATGGTCGACTCGTAGCTCTTGTAGAGAATGCCGGTACCCTGCTCCAGCCGGTTGGTCTGGCCCACGGCGTTGTTGGAATTCTGAATGCCGATGTTTGTCTGGGCCTGCTCGCGCAGCGTGCCCAGGCTGGGGTTGTAGGTGAAGCCCACCTCCCACATGCTCTCGCGATAAGTCAAGTCATAGGCATCGGCCGACATGTTGATGAACACCTGCTTGAAGTCGGGGTGCAGCTGGTGCAGGCCCGAGTCGCGCACCTTCTTGGCCCAGGCCAGCGCATCGGCGTAGCGCCTGGTGTCATTAATGGGCGCGCCGGCAGCGTAGAGGCACACGCGGGCCAGGATGCCTTCCACCGTGGTGTTGCTCACCCGCTCGTTGAAGGTAAAAGCAGTGGGCAGCTGGTCGCGCAGCAGGTCGTCGGCGGCCGTCATCTCGGCAATCACAAAGTCGTACACGTCCTTTGCCGGCGTGAAGGCAATCTGCCCGTCGGCGGCCTGGGTGGTCGGTTTGGTTTTCAGCGGCACGTCGCCCCACCACTGCGCCAGGATGAAGTAGTTGTAGGCCCGCAGAAACCGCGCCTCACCCTCGATGTGGCGCCGGCTGGCGTCGGACACGCCTTTGGCCTGGTTCATGTTGGCCAGCAGCAGGTTGGCCCGGTCGATGGCCGTGTAGAGCTGCGCCCACAGGTTGGCCACGTTGGCGTCGGAGTTCACCGGGTTATAAGAGTAGATGTTGCTGCCCGACGAGCTGGTGTAGGTCGATTCGTCGGTGTTGTTGGCGTACACCAGTGGGTACACGCTGGCGTAGAAGTTGTTGCGGCCCAACAGGTCATACACGCCGGTCAGGGCGGCGTTGAGCTGGGTTTCGTTGGTGTAATACAGCGAAGGGTCGACGAAATTGGTGGGCTTGGTGTCCAGAATCTCGCACGAGGAGGCGCTGAACAGCGCGGCAACCAGCACGGCCGAAGCCAGAGAGCGGCGAAGTGATTTCATGGGAAAAGCGAAGCGGGATGGGTGGGATTTACAGGGTAATGTTCAGGCCGGCCGTGAGCACCAGCGCGCGCGGGTAGGGCGAGAAGTCGTAGCCGTTTTGCAGGCCGAAGCCCTTGGTCGACACTTCCGGGTCGTAGAAGGAGTAGTTGGTCCAGGTTTTCAGGTTCTGGGCCGAGGCGTACACCCGCACGCCCTGCAGGCCCACGCGCTTGGCGTAGAGGGCCGGCACGTTGTAGCCCAGCTGAATGGTTTTCAGGCGAATGAACGAGCCGTCTTCTACCGTGCGGCTGGAGAACACGCGGGTGCCGTTCACGTTGCCGGCCACGCCGGCCACCACCGCGCGCGGAATCTCGTTGCTCGGGTTGGTGGGCGTCCAGCGGTCGGCGTAGGTGGCCAGGTAGTTCACCTGCAGGTTGGGCGGGCTGCCGCCTTCCAGGTACACGCGGTTGGCGTTGAAGATGTCGTTGCCGTACGACCACTGGAAGAACACGTTCAAGTCGAAGCCCTTCCAGGTGAAGTTGTTCGAGAAGCCGCCGGTATGGGTCGGGTTGGGGTCGCCGATGATGGTGCGGTCTTTGGCATCAATCACGCCGTCGCCGTTCAGGTCTTTATACTTGATGTCGCCGGGGCGCGTGCCGTTCAGGCGGCCGGCCACCGCGCCGGTGGTGGTGCCCAGCGAAGGCCGGTCGTCCTTCAGCACGTAGGTGCCGTTGGCCAGCTGGTCGAAGTCCGAGAACTGGTAAATACCGTCGAACACGTAGCCGTAGAACATCGAGATGGGCCGGCCCACCTGCGCCACGTACAGCGGCACCGCCGTGAACGAACCGCCCGAGCCGGTGAGGGTGGTGATGTTGTCCTGGCCGGTGTTCAGCGACACCAGCTTGTTACGGTTGAAGGAGATGTTGAAGTTGGTGTTCCAGGTGAAGTTGCTGTTGCTCACGTTCACCGTGTTCAGCGTGAACTCGATGCCCCGGTTCTGGGTGGCGCCCACGTTGATGACGCTGCTGCCGAAGCCCGTGCTGGTGGGCAGGGCCGAGCTCAGCAGCAGGTCGGTGGTTTTCTTCTGGTACACGTCCACTTCCAGCGCAATCCGGTCTTTCAGGAAGCCCAGCTCCAGGCCGCCGTCGAACGAGGTAGTGGTTTCCCACTTCAAATCGGGGTTGCCCAGCGAGGTTTCGGCAAAACCCTGGGCCAGCGTGCTGCCGAAGGGGTAGGTGAAGTTGATGTCGGTGGCAATGGTGGAGAGGTAGGCGAAGTCGCTTACCCGGTTGTTGCCCACCGCGCCGTAGCTGGCCCGCACCTTGGCGTTCGAAATCACCGGCAGGGCCTTCATGAAGGCTTCGTCGCCCAGGCGCCAGGCCACCGCCGCCGAGGGGAAGTAGCCGTAGCGGTTTTTAGGCGCAAACTTCGAGGAGCCGTCCACCCGGAACGAGCCCGTGAAGATGTACTTGTTGAACAGCGTATAGCTCAGGCGGCTGGTGTAGGATTGGAGCGTGAACCGCGACGACGCCGAGTTGGAGGCCGAGAGCGTGCCCTCGTCTAGGCCGCTCACGCCCAGCGTTTCGTTGGGCACGCGGTAGGCCGAGAAACCGAACGACTGCGAGTTGTTGAACTGCATGGAGTACACGCCCAGCAGGTTCAGCTTGTGGTTCTGGTTGAATTCCTTGTTGTAAGTCAGCGCGTACTCGTTGTTGTAGTCGTTGGTCTGGGTGTAGAACAGGCTACCGTTCACGCCGTTGGTGCCCTGCGAGGTGAGCGGGCTGCCGCTGCGGGTGAGCGAGTTGTTGAAGATTTCGCGGCGGCCGCGGTTCAGGTTCGCGCCGCCGGTCACGCGCAGCGACAGCTCCTTGGTAAAGTCGTAGTTGAGGTACAGGTTAGCCGTCAGGTTGCCGTTGTAGTTGTCGTTGATTTCGTTCTGGGCCGAGTACAGCGGGTTTACGCGGTTGTCGAGCGCCGCCAGGTCGGGGTCGGTGAAGCTCGAAAGCAGAGCCGCGTCGTCGCCGCTCGACGATACCGGCTTCTGCGTCAGCACCGCGTACACGAGGTTGAAATACTCGCTATTGCCCGAGTTGAAGCCCGTCTGGTTGCGCGGAATGGTGCCGTACTGCTTGGTGTCGGCGTAGTTCACGTTCAAGCCCACTTTCAGCTTGGTGCCCACCTGCTGGTCCAGCGTGAGGCGGCCCTGGTAGCGCCGGAAACCACTGGCCGTAATCACGCCCTTCTGGTCAGTCAACGAGCCAGAGAAGGAATACTTCGTCATGTCCGTGCCGCCGCGCAGCGAGAGCGTGTGGTTCTGAAACAGGGCGGTTTTAAACAGCGCGTCCTGGTAGTCCACGCCCTTCACGTTGCGGTAGCTCTCCAGCGTGCGCCCATCGGTGAAGTAGGGCGCGGCCAGGGCGGGGTTCAGGTCGTTTTGCAGGCGCACGTACTCGTACGGGCTCAGCACATTCAGGCGCTTGGTCACCTTGTTGATACCCACGTAGCCGTCATACGAAATCTGGGGCGGGCCCTTTTTGCCGCGCTTGGTGGTGATGATGACCACGCCATTGGCTCCACGCGAGCCGTAGATGGCCGTGGCCGAAGCATCCTTCAGCACATCGATGCTCTCGATATCGGCCGGGTTGATGGAGTTGTTGTTGGGGTTTTCGATGGGGAAGCCGTCGATGACGTAGAGCGGGGCGTTGCTGTTGTTCACCGAGTTGTTGCCGCGAATCACAATGTTCACCGCGTCGCCGGGCTGCCCGTCGGTCGAAGTCACCTGCACGCCGGCCACGCGGCCGGCCAGGGCCTGCTCAAACGAAGTAACCGGGGCCTTTTGCAGCTCCGTCACGTTCACGCTGCCAATGGAGCCGGTCAGGTCGCGGCGGCGCACTTCGCCGTAACCCACGCCCACCACTTCGGCCTCGTCCAGCATCTGGGAACCGGGCTGCAGCTTGATGGCAAACGTCGTTTGGCCAGATACCGCCACTTCGCGGCTGGTATAGCCAATAAAGCTGAAAATCAGCGTCGCATCTGGCTTCACCCCGGCAATGGTGAAGTCCCCATCGGGCCCCGTGGTGGTGCCTTGCGTGGTACCTTTCACCAGCACGGTGACGCCTGGCAGCGCGCCATCGTTATCCGTCACCCGTCCTTTCAAAATGATGTTCTGGGCCGCCGCGCCGAAGGCCAGTAGCACCAGCAGCAGCCCCATCGCAAACTGCGCCAGGCCGGTGGTTCTGCTGCGCAACCGCGCGCAGCTAGTTGACAAAGTAATTTTTTCGTTCATAACGCAAACGCAGGGTGGGTTGATTTTGCCAGAATGGTTAGGGTGAGGTCGGATGCTGCGGAAAGCCGGCAATGCATCAATTTTTATCAAAATTATTCTCAGCTATAACCCACGCCTTCCTGAACCCTCCTGACGAAATTTTATTTTTTCGATTGACTTGTAAGTCACTTTTAATCAGTAAAATAACATAAATAAACAAGGGCCTTTATTTCTGAACATTCTCAGAAATAAAGGCCATCCAAAAGCAAAAAAGCACTTTGCAATGGCCACTTACACCGCTCAGCTACTCGGTAGAAACTCATCACTAGCAGCCATCAGAATGCTGACATTACCCATACCCGCTTGGGTACACCGATTACGAGGATATCCGCACCGAAGCATTTGGCTCAGTGGGCACCGCAGAGCGCCAGCAGCACGAGCTGGAGCTAAATGCCGAGCTGCTGGCTGAGCGTATCAAGCAGTTTCGCAAGCGGGCCAAGCTTACGCAGATGCAATTGGGCGAGCGCATCGGGGTGCAGAAAGCGCAGATACCTAAGTTTGAAAAAGACGCTACCAGTGTTTCAGTCAGTACCATGGCCTTGGTTAAAAGGTTGGTCCAAAGGTTAAACGGTCGGGTTGCGGACTGCTGGTTTGTAGGGCATGAGTGACGAGCTTGCCGCGGGAATCCTTTTTTTTCGGTGAATGCTGCAACTAACCAACTTTAGCAAAACGTATCAAGGGCGGGCGGTGCTGCGCATCAACTCCTTCACCCGGCACTAAGGTGGTCGAGGACCTGAGCCGTCGGCAACTGCACCTGATATCCTTGCAGGACCCCATTGATACTACCTCGCCCGGTGGCCATTTGGTGTTCCAGATTTTCTGCGCCCTGGCCGAGCACGAGCGCAACGTGCTCGTGCAGTGCACCCACGCCGGGCTCCAGGCTGCCCGGGCCCGCGGCCG
>NZ_BAAGZM010000268.1:0-5584 GCF_054778495.1 Hymenobacter agri | reverse complement strand
CGCCGGGTGCGGTGGCGGCCACGGCGGTGTCGGCCCGCTCGGGAGCCATCGCGGCCGAGACTTCACCCATGGGTGTGCCCGAGGTGACGTAATTGGTGAGGGCCGTTTCGAGGGCGGCCACGCGGGCCATGCGGGCGGGGTCTTTACGGCGGGCGGGCGAGTTTTTCAGCTTGCTCACAATGGCTTTGGCCAGGGCCGCCAGCCGGGCCGGGTTGTCCTTTTTGCCTTGGTAAATCGCACCCCGGCCCTCAATGGGCTGGTACAGAAGGCTGTACACCCGTAGGCTGTCGGGCCGGATGCTGGCGGCCAGCGCGTCGAGGTTGCCGGCCTCGCAGCGCACGGTGCTTTTCAGGTTGGGCCGGCCGGCGTCGTCGTATACGAAGCGCACCGTGGCGCACCACATCTGCACCTTGCTCTCGTCGAGCGAGGGCTGACCGAGGGGCGTTTGGGCGCGGGCGGTGAACAGCACGAGGGCCAGCAGAACGGCCAGAAAGGAACGGGAAATCATAAGCAGCGCGATTTTACCGGAAAAGTACGGGTTTGGGCGCTATTTATTATGGGTTTGGTGCAAGGCAGTGGGTTAATCGTTCCGACACTGGCACCTCGCACCCAGCCCCTCTCCCCAAGAGAGGAGAGCTACGGCGGCTCCGACTACGGTGCGGCCGGTTCGAGGGGCCGGAACTGCGGCGACCAAAGCAGCCGGAGTGGTGGCCGGTAGAGAAGCTGGCGAGGCAAAAGGGTTAGTAATTTACCGTTTACTATTTCGACCGTTTAGCTGAACCGCGTAGCGTCGTTACTTAAATGCTAACCTCTGTCAGCCCTTGCCAACCACTGAATCAGTGCGGCCCACCAACAACTGGTACCTGCCTCTGGTACTCGCCAAACGAAAATGCAAAAGGGCGGACCATACGGTCCGCCCTTTTGCATATGGCCGCGTTGTGCGGCTAACTTATTCCACCGTTAAGCGCATTCCCTGATTGCCAGCGTGCACCACGTACACGCCCAACGGCAGACCGGCTGGCAGCGTCAGGACAGCTGTGCCGGCGGCGTCGGCAAAAACAGTGACCATCGGGCGGCCCAGGGTATCAAACACCGTCACGGTCGTACCGGGTACCGCGCCCTTAAGCACGGCCCCATTGGTGGCGGGGTTCGGATAAAGGCTCAGGCCAGCCGCTGCACCCGGCAGGGCCACGGTACGCACGGGCGAGTAGCGAAAAGTGCCGTCTTGGTCCACCTGCCGGAGACGGTAATATAGCGTAGTGGCACGGCTGGGCAGCGTGGCGTCCAGCAATTCGTAGCTGCGCAGGCTGCTGCTGCTACCGGCTGCCGCCACCGTGCCAATGCGCCCGAAGGACTGCCCATCCAGGCTGCGCTCGGCCTCAAAGGCCAAGCTGTTCTTTTCCGAGGCTGTGGCCCAGGCCAGGCGCACCGCCCCTGCCGTGGGAGCCGCCGTGAAAGCCGTGAGCTCCACGGGCAAGGCGCCGTTGGGATTGAAGATGAGCAGCGGAAAATTGGTGCTGGACGGAATGCCCAGTTGGCTATAGTTATTCTGGCCTGCGGCCCAAAGGGTGCCGTCGGTGCGCAGGGCCACGCTGTAGTAGCTGCCCGTGCTGATGCTTTGCCAGGTAGCGGTACCCAGTTGCACGGGGGTGCTGTGCCGGGTGAGGGTGCCATCGCCGAGTTGGCCGTAGGCGTTGGTTCCCCAAGTCCACAGCGTGCCGTCGGTGCGCAGGGCCAGGCTGTGCGTATAGCCGGCTTGGATGCTGCGCCAAGTGGTGGCGGTGCCAATGCGGGAGGGGCTGGTTCGCAGGCCGCCGGTGCCGTCGCCACGCTGGCCGTAGGTATCATCGCCCCAGGCCCAGAGCGTGCCGTCGGTGCGCACGGCCAGGCTGTGGGACGTGCCTGCGCTCGCGCTTTGCCAGGTCGTGGCGGTGCCCACCTGCACGGGGAATGGCTTGTTGGTGGTGGAGTTGTCGCCGAGCTCGCCAAAGGCATTGCCGCCCCAGGAAACGAGGTAGCCGGCCGTCGTTACCGACAAGCTGTGCTCTTTGCCCGCGCTCACGGTGCGCCAGGTCGTGGCGGTGCCCACCTGCCCGGGCTGCCGGTCGTCGGTGCTGCTGGAGCCGTAATTGCCCAGCCGGCCAAACTGGTTGAATCCCCAGGTCCAGAGCGTGCCGTCAGCGCGCACGGCGGTGCTGAATTGGTAGCCGGCGCTCACACTTTGCCAGTTGCGGTCGGTGCCAACCTGCATGGGGCTGGACTGGTCCGTAATGGTGCCGTCGCCCAACTGGCCGTACTGGTTGCCGCCCCAGGCCCAGAGCGTGCCATCGGCGCTCAGGGCCAGGCTGAAGTTGGTGCCAGCGCTCACGGTGCGCCAGGTCGTGGCGGTGCCAATCTGGACGGGGGTCAGGCGGTCGGTCGTGGTGCCGTCGCCGAGTTGGCCGCTGCCATTGCCGCCCCAGGCCCAGAGCGTGCCATCGGGGTGAATGCTGAGGGAGTGATTATCGCCGGTAGCGAGGGAGTTGTTCTGCACTTGAGCACTTGCTCCTAGTGGAAGTAGCACAGTGAGCAAAAAAAGCAGGAAATAGCAAGTAGAGAAGTATTTCAAGCAGTAGTTGGTAAAGAAGTGGAAGGCTATAATTGGGCAAAGATATTGTCTCTGAGCACGCTTCCTGAGGAGGTCAAGAATTATTTATTCTAGGCTGTTTGATACGCTCGGCTGGCTACTGCGTCGGTGATGCCGTTGCTCATCTGCGTTTAGCCTGGCAGGGTGTTGTTATTGGTGTACTTGGCTAATACCATGGCAAAGCTGCTTCGGGTAGTTCTTTCATCGCCGAAGGTGAACCCGCAAACGCTCCTTTTCCTCAATCACCACACACCGGTATGCTACCCTCAGCGAAGGCCTCTTATTGCCCAGATTGAGTTCAAGAAACTCGTTCACGAATAAAAGTTTACAAAACGCCGAATTGGGATGAGTTTCTTGAACTCCACCCTTTCAACAAACGGGCTTATTCTGGAGAGTTGTTAGGAGGCTCAAACCGCTTCTCACGCTTACGCTCTATTCACACAAAGAAGCCCCGGCCGCACCAGCAGCCGGGGCTTCTCCCGATTCTACCATTCCTCTCAGCTTCTAGCTATAATCAATCTCCGTGTTGTCGCCGATGTTCAGCGAGTGGTTCATGCCGCGGAACGAAGCATCGGAGCCCACGATGCAGTTGCTCATCACGGCCGAGCGTAGCTCCGAGTAGCTCCCGATGATGGAGTCGCTGAGGATGGTGTGCTGGATGATGGTTTTGTCGCCGATGGCCACGTTGGGACCGATGATGGAGTGCGAAATCTGGCAGCCGCGCCCGATGCTGACGGGCGGAATGATGACGGCATCCGGAAACTCGGAGTAGTCGCGGCCGTCCAGAAACTCGGGGCGGTTCAGCAGGCGGGCATTGGCTTCGAGCAGGGTTTCCTTGCGGCCGCAGTCGAACCAGTTGTCCACCGGGCAGGTCGTCATCACCTCGCCCTCCTCGATGAGGTGCATCAGCGCGTCGGTGAGCTGCAGCTCGCCGTGGGTGCGCACGTCGGCGTCGTGCAGCCACTCCAGGGCCTGGGCCAGCTTCTCGGGGTAGGCTAGCTTGTAGAGGCCCACCATGGCGAAGTTCGACTTCGGAATCTTGGGCTTTTCCACCACTTTCACCACCCGGCCACCGGCCCCGGTTTCCACAATGCCGAAGCGGCTGGGGTCCTTCACTTCCTTCACGGCCAGCACGGTGCCGGGCGTGGCCATCAGGGCGGGCAGGTCCACGTCCACGATGGTGTCGCCGAGCAGGATGAGCACGCCGTCGGTATCGTGCCGAAACTCCTCACGGGCCAGCCACAGCGCGTGGCCAATACCCTCGCGCGGCTCCTGCACCACAAAGGTGGCGTTGAGGGCGGGGTAGCTGCGGCGCACGTAGCGCACGATTTTATCGCCCAAGTAGCCCACCACAAACACAAACTCGGTGATACCCGCGCCGGTGAGCCGGTCGATGAGGTGGCCCAGAATGGTGTTACCGGCCACCGGCACCAGGCTTTTGGGCTGGGTGTGGGTGTGCGGACGCAGGCGCGAGCCAATGCCGGCCACGGGAATTACGGCTTTCATGGGGTGGTGTAATGCAGCAGCGAAAGAAACGATAGAGAACGGGCCGGCGGGGCCGCCCACCCCCGCCTAAGCAGCAAGCTACAACTACAACCGCGAAGCTGCGTACTTTGGCGCACCGGGCTTAACCGTGAGCAGGGCCGCCGGGTTTCCGGGCCGGCCCTGGCCCCGGCCCACTTTCTCCCCACCAAACAACTAACCCCTTCTTACTTTTTTCTCATGAAACGTTTTCTTCTCTACTTCGCGGGCCTGGCCCTGTTGCTCACCCAGTCGTCGTGCGGCTTCAATGCCATGACCGAGAAAGACCAGGCCGTGAAAAGCCAGTGGGCCAACGTGCAGAGTGCCTACCAGCGCCGCGCCGACCTCATCCCCAACCTGGTGAACACCGTGAAAGGTGCTGCCAAGCAGGAGCAGGCCACCCTCACCAGCGTGATGGAAGCCCGCGCCAAAGCCACCAGCGTAAACGTGTCGGCCGACCAGCTCACCCCCGAAAACATCGAGAAATTCCAGGCCGCGCAGGCGCAGCTCTCGTCGGGCCTAGGCCGCCTGCTGGCCGTGTCGGAGGCTTACCCCGAGCTGAAAACCAACGCCAACTTTCAGGAGCTGCAAGCCCAGATTGAGGGCACCGAAAACCGCATCAACGTGGAGCGCAACAAGTTCAACGCCGTGACGAATGACTACAACGGCACGGTAAAATCCTTCCCCAACAACTTGTTCGCCAAGATGTACGGCTTCTCCGAGAAGCCCTACTTCGCCGCCGACCCCGCTGCCAGCAAGGCCCCGACGGTACAGTTTTAACTTTAATGAGAAATGAAGAATGAGGAATGATTGATGCCAATGCATCGTCTGCAATTCCTCATTCTTCATTTCTCATTCTTCATTTAAGAAAATGACTTCCCCCCTTACTCCCGCCGAGGATGCGGCACTGGTGGCGGCCATCCGCGCGGCCGAGGTGCAGACCTCGGGCGAAATCCGGGTGCACCTGGAAGACACCTGCCCCACTCCCGAGCCCCTCGACCGCGCCGCCCAGGTATTCGGCGAGCTGAACATGCACAAAACCGCCGCCCGCAACGGCGTGCTGTTTTACCTGGCCTGGCAAAGCCGGCAGTTTGCCGTAGTGGGCGACTCGGCCATCAACGCCGCCGTGCCCGACGACTTCTGGGAAGCCACCAAGGAAGCCGTGCTGGAGCATTTCCGGGGCGAGAAATACGTGGTGGGCCTGGAGCGCGGCATCAAGATGGTGGGCGAGCAGCTCAAGCGCTATTTCCCCTACGACGCCGCCACCGACGAAAACGAGCTCGACGACGCCATTTCTTTCGGCGGCCCCCAGCCGCCCGCCAACGCATGAATACGCCCCTGGCTGACGCCGCCTCGCTGATGCGGCCCGCCGCGAAAATTTCTTACGGCGCCCGGCGGTGGTGGGCCGGCCTGATGCTGGTGCTGGCGCTGCTGGCC
>NZ_BAAGZM010000267.1:0-5603 GCF_054778495.1 Hymenobacter agri | reverse complement strand
GCGCTCGAAGGCCGGGGCCAGCTGCTGGTAGCGCTGGCTCCAGAGAGTGGCGCGCGCCTGCGCCTTAATGGGGGTGCCGCGCGAGTCGGTCGTTTGCTCGGTGAGCGTGAGGTAGCAGTGGGCCCCGGCGAAGCGCGGCAGCGTGAGGTCGGATACCTCGCCTACCACCCAATAGGCTTCGGCCAACTGCCGTTGCAGGGTCAGGCGCACCTGGCTCAGCAGCTCGGCCAGGCCCAGCGGGGCCGGAGCGGGTGCAAGGGGCAACTCGGGGCGACGGTTGTAGAGGGGCATAAGGTGCAAATTACGGGTGGCGCGCGGTAGCAAGGCCCGGCCACCGCTGCCGGAATACCGTTCGGCCCGGCGTGCACCGGCCAGCTACCCCGCTGCAGTGCCAAATGTTGTGGGTGCCGTGCAACCCGGCGTATTCGCCGACGTCCCTACCTTCACGGCTCAAACTCCCAACCCAATAAGTAATTTCCATGCGTTCAACCTCGATGGCCCGGCGCCTCAGCCTGGCCGTACTCGGACTTGGTGGCCTGGCGGCCGCCGTAGCGGCTGGCCCGCCCACCAAAACCGGCCCCACGCCGCCGCAGAAGGGCGTTGGCATCAACATCGCGAACATCGACCCATCGGTGAAGCCCTGCGAAGACTTCTTCCACTACGCTTCGGGCAACTGGCTCAAAAATAACCCGATTCCGGATGCTCAGTCGAGCTGGGGTGCGTTCAACGAGCTGATTGACCGCAACCAAGCCACGTTGCGCACCATTCTGACCAACGCGGCGGCCAACGCGGCCAAGGCTCCCAAGGGCTCGAACGCGCAAAAAGTAGGCGACTTTTACGCCTCGGCCATGGATTCGACCGCCATCGACGCGGCCGGCCTGAAGTACCTCAAGCCGCATCTCGACCGCATCATGGCCATCAACAGCCTGGCCGATGAGCAGAAATTCCTGGCCGACCCCAAGTCGCACGCCGGCAATGTGTGGCTGAGCTCGGGCGTGGGGCAGGACGAAAAAATCAGCACCCAGTACGCCGTATATTTTAATCAGGGTGGCCTCGGCCTGCCCGACCGCGACTACTACCTGAAGGACGACGCCCGCTCGAAAGCCATTCGGGCTGCCTACCGCACCTACCAGGTGAACATGTTCAAGCTGCTGGGCGACGACCAGGCCACGGCCGAGAAAAACGCCGACGCCGTAACGCGCATCGAAACGCGCCTGGCCAAGGCCAGCAAGAGCCGTGTGGACCTGCGCGACCCCTACGCCAACTACAACAAGATGACGGTGGCCCAAGCCGACGCCGCCTACCCCAACCTGGCCCTGCCCATGATGCTGAAAGCGGAAGGCCTGGGCGCAGCCAAGGAAGTGATTGTGGGCCAGCCCGATTACCTGAAGGAAGTGAGCGCCGCCATGCAGCAGGAGCCCATTGCCGACCAGAAGCAGTACCTGCGCTGGCACCTGGTAAGCAGCGTGACGCCGGCCCTGCCCAAGGCCTTTGGCGACGAATCGTTCCGCTTCTCGCAAACGCTGAGCGGTGCCAAAAAGCAGCAGCCCCGCTGGAAACGCTCGCTCGGCGCCACCGACCGCGCCCTGGGCGAGGCCTTCGGCCAGCTCTACGTCGACAAAGCCTTCAGCCCCGCCGCCAAGGCCAAGGCCAAGGAGATGATTGAGAACCTGCGCAAAGCCTACGCCGAGCGCATTCAGGCCACCGACTGGATGAGCGCCGCCACCAAGAAGGAGGCCCTCACCAAGCTCAACGCCTTCGTGGTGAAGATTGGCTACCCCGATAAATGGAAGGATTACTCGGCCCTGAGCGTGAGCCGCGAGAGCTACCTGAACAACTTGTTTGCTGCCCAGGAATGGGCCAACAAGGACGAAATAAGCAAGTTCGGCAAGCCGATTGACCGCGGCGAGTGGGGCATGACGCCACCCACGGTGAACGCCTACTACAACCCGCCGATGAACGAGATTGTGTTCCCGGCCGGCATTCTGCAGCCCCCGTTTTACGACCCCAAGGCCGACGATGCAGTGAACTACGGCGGCATTGGTGCCGTGATTGGCCACGAGATGACCCACGGCTTTGATGACCAGGGCCGGCAGTACGACGCCAAGGGCAACCTGCGCGACTGGTGGACCAAGGAAGACGCCGACAAGTTCAACGCCAAGGCGGCCATTGTGGGCAAGCAGTACGACGCTTTCTCGCCGCTCGACTCGGTGCACGTGAACGGCAAGCTGACCATGGGCGAAAACCTGGCCGACCTCGGCGGCCTCACCATTGCTTACCAGGCGTTTGAAAAAACTGCCCAGGCCAAAGCCGGCCAGAAAATCGACGGCTTCACGCCCGAGCAGCGCTTTTTCCTGGGCTATGCCCAAATCTGGCGCACCAACATTCGCCCCGAAGCGGTGCGCCAGCAGGTGCAGGTCGACCCGCACTCGCCCGGCCAGTTCCGCACCAACGGCCCGCTCATGAACATGCCCGAGTTCTATAAGGCCTTCGGCTGCGCTGATGGCAATAAGATGATGCGGCCCACGGCCGAGCGCTCAAAAATCTGGTAAACACCTCCGCCTTCGCAGCTCCCCGCCGGTTCCGGCGGGGAGTTTTGCGTTTCGGACTATATCGTTCTGTTCAGTTTATTTCATACTTCACTTCTCCATTTATGTCCCACAGTTCCTTTTTCGGCCGGGCCGCGCTGCTGGCCACCTTGGGCTTAGCCGCTGGCACGGCCCAGGCTCAGACCAAGGTTAAAACCAAGACCAACGGCGTCAAAACCAAAACCACCGTGCCCGCCGCTACCGGGCAGTCGGGCGTGGGCATCACGCTCGCCAACCTCGACCGTACCGTGGACCCCTGCGACGACTTCTACCGGTTTGCCAACGGCAACTGGATGAAAAATAACCCCATTCCGGCTTCCGAAACGGGCTGGGGTGGCTTCAACGTGCTGCGCAACCGCAACCGCGACGTGGTGCATGGCATTCTGGAGAAAGTGGCCGCTGACCGCACCGCCAAGCCGGGCTCGAACGCCCAGAAAGTGGGCGACTTCTACGCCGCCGCCATGGACAGCGTGGCCGTGGAGAAGGCCGGCCTGAAATACCTGCAGCCACGTCTGGCCAAGATTAACGCCATTCAGGATGTGGCCGGTGTGCAGCGCTACCTCGCCGACCCCCGCAACCTGGGCAAGGGCTGGTACGGCCTGAGCGTGGGCCAGGACCCCAAGAACAGCACGCAATACGCCGTGCAGATGCGCCAAGGCGGCCTCACCCTGCCCGACCGCGACTACTACCTGAAGGACGACGCGCGCTCGAAAACCATTCGCGCTGCCTACCGCACCTACCAGATTAACACCTTCAAGCTGCTGGGCGACGACCAGGCCACGGCCGAGCGCAACGCCGATGCCGTGACGCGCATCGAAACCCGCATGGCCAAGGCCAGCCGCGACCGCGTGGCCCTGCGCGACCGCGACAAAAACTACAACAAGATGACCGTGGCCCAGGTGGCCGCCGACTACCCCAACCTCGACATTCCGCTGCGCCTCAAGGAAAGCGGCCTGAGTGGGGCCAAGGACATCATCGTGGGCCAGCCCGAATACCTGAAGGAGGCCAACGCCATGCTGAAGGAAGAGCCCATTGCCGACCAGAAGCAGTACCTGCGCTTCCACTTGGTGGAGGGTGTGTCGTCGGCGCTGCCCCAGGCCTACATCGATGAAAGCTTCCGCCTCTCGCAGGTGCTGACCGGTGCCAAGGTGCCCCAGGCCCGCTGGAAGCGTGCCTTTGCCGCCACCGATGGCGCGCTGGGCGAAGCCTTCGGCCAGATTTACGTCGACCAGGATTTCAGCCCCGCCGCCAAGGCCAAGGCCAAGCAGATGGTGGAAAACATGCGCATGGCCTACGCCGAGCGTATTCAGGCCACCGAGTGGATGAGCCCGGCCACCAAAGCCGAAGCCCTGAAAAAGCTGAACGCCTTCGTGGTGAAAATCGGCTACCCCGACAAGTGGAAGGACTACTCGAAGCTGACCATCAGCCGCGAAAGCGCCCTGAATAACCTGTTCGCGGTGTCGGAGTTCAACACGATGGATAACCTGAGCAAGTTCGGCCAGCCCGTCGACCGCACGGTGTGGGGCATGACGCCGCCCACGGTGAACGCCTACTACAACCCCAGCCTGAACGAGATTGTGTTCCCGGCCGGCATTCTGCAGCCGCCCTTCTACGACCCCAAGGCCGACGACGCAGTGAACTACGGCGGCATTGGCGCCGTGATTGGCCACGAGATGACCCACGGCTTCGACGACCAGGGCCGCAAGGTGGACTCGGAAGGCAACCTGCGCGACTGGTGGACAAAGGAAGACGGCGAGAAATTCAATGCCAAAGCCGACGTAGTGGGCAAGCAGTACGACGCTTTCTCGCCGCTCGACTCGGTGCACGTGAACGGCAAGCTGACCATGGGCGAGAACCTGGCCGACCTCGGCGGCCTCACCATTGCCTACGCCGCCTTCATGAAAACGCCCCAGGCCAAGGCCGGCAAAATGATTGATGGCTTCACGCCCGAGCAGCGCTTCTTCCTGAGCTGGGCCCAAATCTGGCGCATCAACCAGCGCCCCGAAACCACCCGCCAGCTCGTGCAAACCGACCCGCACTCGCCGGGCCAGTTCCGCACTATCGGGCCGTTGCAGAACTTCCCCGAGTTCCACAAAGCCTTCAATTGCAAGGATGGCGACAAAATGGTGCGCTCGGCCAGCAACCGCGCCAAAATCTGGTAAGCTGTTTGCTTAGTGAGATTTGAACCATGAGTGAGAAACTGTTCTCCCTCCCGGTACGAGAAGGTCCGCTCCCCCTGGGGGCGGGCCTTTTTACTTGTTGGGAGTGGGAAATGCGGAGTCGCCTGTTATCCTGGGCGCAGCGAAGGACCTTGTCACGTTGGAAAACTTTGACGTGATAAGGGCCTTCGCTGCGCTCAGGATGACAAGCGAGGTCTTACTTCACCACTTCCACCTTCATCTTAATATCCTCCACCGGCCATTTATCCGACTCCACGGGCTGATTGGCAATTTTATCTACCACGTCCTGCCCTTCGATAACTTCGCCGAACACGGTGTACTGGCCGTCGAGCGAGGGCACGCCGCCCACTTTGGCGTAGGCCTGCACCTGAGCCGGCGTGAGCTTGCGCCCGGCCATGGCCTGCGACTGGTTGGCCGCGAGCTTTTCGCCCACTACGAAGTAGAAATCGGTGTTCGACGACAGGCGGCCGGGGTTCTGCTCGTCGTCGTAGCGGGCCATGCCCAAGGCGCCTTTCTGGTGGAAATGGTTGGGTCGGATTTCGGGCGGCAGGCGGTAGCGCTTCAGCCGAATGGTGCGGGCGCCGTAGGTTTGGCCGCCCTGTACGGCAAAATCCTTCACCACGCGGTTGAACATGGTTTCGTCGAACACGCCCTTGCGGGCCAGCAGCAGGAAGTTGGCTTTGTGAATGGGCGTGTCATCAAACAGCCGCACCCGGATGTTGCCCAGGCGCGTCTTCACCAGCACTTCGGAGCCGGGGTATTGCCGGCCGTAGGCCAGCAGCGCGGCGGGCGCGGCGCTATCGGTGAGGGTGGCCAGGTCGGGGCCGGGCACGAC
>NZ_BAAGZM010000266.1:0-5624 GCF_054778495.1 Hymenobacter agri | reverse complement strand
CCGACGTGCGCCAGGCCGAGCTGGAGCTGCAAGCCGGGCGCGCCGAGGTCGATGCCGCCCGCGCCGCTTTCCTGCCCAGCCTCACCCTCACACCTTACGTGGGCCTAAATGCTTTCCGCGCCGACCTGCTGCTCAATCCGAGCTCGGTCGTATTTGGGGCGGTGGCCGGCCTAACCGGCCCCATTCTCAACCGCGCCCAGTACCGGGCCGATTTCCGCGAGGCCGTGGCCGGCAACTATCAGGGCTATTACCGCTACCAGCAGGCGCTGCAAACCGGCTTCCGCGAAGTAGTGGTGGGCCTGCAGGGGCTCGAAAATTTCCGGTCGGTGGCCAACCTGCGCGCCCGCGAGGTGGAGCAGCTCACCAGCGCCGTGGCCACGTCGAACGACCTGTTCGTGGCCGGCTACGCGTCTTATCTGGAAGTCATCACCGCCCAGCGCAGCGTGCTCGAAGCGGAACTGAGCCTCGCCGAGGCCCGTCAGGCCCTGCTGCTGCAAAGCGTGAATCTGTACCGGGCGCTGGGCGGCGGCTGGCAGTAAGCTGATTATAGGAACGGTGTAGGGGCGGGGCTCGCCCCCGCCCGTCGTTGAACGAAACCAGCGTCCACCGTGCAACGACCGGGCGGGGGCGAGCCCCGCCCCTACACCCACCGTTTTAATAACAAAAAGCCCCAACCGTTGCGGATTGGGGCTTTTTGCTGCTGAAACTACCGGTGCCTTAGTTCAGGCCAGTGTTGCCCAGCGGCGTCACCTGCTCATTCACCACCGTGATGCCGGTGCGCACCACCGTGCGGTAAGCCGGCTGGCCCGTGGGGGCCGTGGTGCTGGGGAAATACTCAACGCGGTAGGTACCGGCCGGCAGGCCGGTAATCTGGTACGCGCCCGAGGCATCAGCCGAGGTGCTCACCGTATCGGGGCCCAGAATGGTGCTGCGAATGGCCAGAATTTGCGGCAGGGCCGCGGCCGGGCTCACCGTGCCCACGAGACCACCGCGCAGGTCCTGCGCCACCACCCGAATAACGGGCTTGAGCAGATACCGCTCCTTTTTGTCGTTGCCGGGCTTCCAGTTGCCGCGCTCCACGATGGACTTGGCTACGTCGAAATCGAGCAGCAGCTGGAATGTTTCGCGCTGTTTCAGGGTAGCTTTTTCCAGCTTCAGCTTCACGCCCGAAGTCTGGCCGCTGGGCGTTTTCAAGTCGTATTGCTGGCCGTCGCGGCCCACCACGTAGCTGTTGGGGCCGAGAATGAGGCGAATTTCCTTGAGGTCGCCGGGCGCGAAATCGTCGCTCACCAGCAGGGCCGAGCGGCCGTTCACGTACTCGAGCACGTTAATGACCTGCGGATTGAAATTCAACGTTTTCCAGCCGTCGGGGTCGCCGTCGTCTTTCAGGTGCACTTCAATCTGGCGCACATCCAGCACCACGCGCTGAAAGTCGCCGGGCGCATCCATCAGCCGCACTTCCAGCTTCGAAGTATTGGCGGCATCATCCGATTTTGAGCAGCTGGCCAAGCCCAGCAGGCCCAGTGCAGCAAGGGGTAAAAGACGCGTAATTTTCATCGTAACGAGCGGATTAACGGGAAATATTCGGGCAAAAAACGGCCCGGCCAACCTGTTGGTTGCCGGGCCGTGCTCCTCAACAATGCTGCCAGTATCGGCTAAGCTGGGCCGTTAGGGCTTGGTTGTATCAGCTGGCTCCACTGGTTTCGGCTTGGGTTTTGGCTTGCCAAACAAGCTGTTGAAGCCCTTGGCCAGCTGCTCTTTGGCCTTGTTGGCGGCGTCAATCTTCTGCTGCTTCTTATCCAGCTCGGCTTGGCGCGCAGCTTCCTCGGCCGACAGGCCGGCCCGGCGGATGCTGTCTTCCTTCGATATGGCGCGGGGCTTCACGCCCAGCAGGTCGAGGGCCTTCTGCTTGGCCACATTCTTCACCAGGGCCTGGCCCTGGGCCTTCATGCTGCCGCTGGTCAGCTTCACCACCGGCGACTTCACCGTGCCGCCGATGTCGAGGCCCAGCGTCACGCGGTCGGTGCCCTGAATGTTCTGCACGCCGGTCAGCTGCGTCAGCTTGCTGTTCAGCGCATTGCCTAGCTTGCCGGTGGGCGTGTTGATGGCCGTAACGTAGGCCAGCGCCCCGGTCAGGCTGTTTTGCCCGCCCAGCGTCATCTTGATGTCGCCAATGGTCAGGTCAAACGGCTGCACCACTAGGTTGCCATTCACTAGGTTCGCCTGAATTTTCTTATTGATTACCACCAGGTTTTTCAGGTCGGGCAGCGTGGTCAGGCTGGCAATCTTGGTCAGCGCCTCGCTCTGCCCGATGGCGGCCCGCACCACGTCAAACAAGCCCTTGCCGCTCAGCGTGGCCAGGTTGGGCAGCATATCGGGGCCCATTTCGCCGCTCACGCTAAAGTTGGTGCCGAACACGCCTTCCACCTGGCTCGCCAGTGGCACCAGCGTCTTAATCGTGTTGAACGCCGCAAACGCCTTCTGGAAATTCAGGTCCTTAATGTTCAGCCCAAAGTTGAACTTCGGGTGCGCCAGGTTTTTGCTGCTGTAGCTGCCCGTGGTGCCAAACGTTGCGCCCAGCGTATTAAACGTCAGGTTTTTGAGCGTCGCCGTCTGGTCGTTCACCGTCACCACACCGCTGGCATTGTTCAGCTTCAGGTTGTCGTAGGTCACGTTATCCACGTGGCTGTTCAGCACCAGGTCGAAGTATTTCGGAATCTGCAGCACGCCCTCGGCCTTGGCCGGCGCCTTGCCGCCCGTGCCGGCCACCGTGGGTTTGGCCGATACCTCGTCCACCATCCACTCGTTCACGTTGAAATTGCGCGAGTTCACCGTCAGGTTGCCTTTCAGCGACTGCCCCGGCGTGAACAAGTAGCCCAGGTAGTTGCTGATGGTGCCCGAGGCCGCGAAGTCGGAGCTGCCAGCCACGCCGTTCAGGCTCTGCAGCGCAATCTGGTTGTTGTTGAAGGTGGCCGTGCCGCTGCTGATTTTCACGCCCTGCGGCAGGTCCTTGCTCTTGTAGGTTACGTTGGTGGCGCGCACCGTGCCGCTGGCCACCACGTTCTGGTAGCGGCCGGCTTCCACGTCGGCCATGTTGCCCTTGGCGGCGATGTCGCCGGCCACGCGGCCCGTCACGGTCATGCCCTGCAGCGGGAAAATCTTGGTAATCTTGGTCAAATCCACCGTACCGCGCACGTTGGTGTCGAACACCGGCTTGTCGATGTTGTGCGCCGTGAGGCGGCCTTCCAGCGGCTCGCCTTCCAGCACCATCTTAAACTGCGGCAGGTTTATCTGCGTGTCGTTCACCTGCCCGGTCGTGTTCACCACCGTGCCGCTCAGGTTGATGTTCTCAATCGGGGCCGGAAATTTGGCCGATTTCACGTAGCCATTAGCCAGCTTGATGGCCGCATTCACCACCGGCATCTGCGTTTTCGAGTACACGCCCTTGGCCGTGCCATCCACGAAAAACTGCCCGCGCATGGCCAGGTCTTTCACCGGGTACACTTTCAGCGCCTCGGCCAGGTTCACGTTGGCTTTCACGCGGCCGTCTACCTTCATCGGGTTCAGGCCGTCGATGGCGATGTTGCCGTCCACCGGGTCGGGGCCGAGGTCGAGATGAAACTGCGGAATGTTGACTTTCACGTCGTTGGTTACGCCCGTGGGGTTGCTCACCTGCATCTTCAGGTTGATGTTCTTGGCCGCGCGGGGCAGCTCGGGGTACTTGAACTCACCGTTGGTCACGGTCAGGTTCACGCCGTAGCCAGGCAGCGAAGTGGCAGTCTGGGTGCCCTTGGCGTAGCCATCAAAGGCCACCTTGCCGCTGGTTTCAATGTTCTTAAACTTCTCAGTAAACACACCCGGCACCAGACTCAGCAGGGTTTTAAAGTCCGTTTCCAGCGCCTTGAAGGTCACGTCGTAAGTAATATCCGTAGCGTTAGGCAGCCCGATAACGCCGGCGAAGCTGAACGGAAAATCATTCAGCTTAAACTTGTTATCCTTGAAGGTGTACTGGCTTTTGCCCAGGTCCATCTGCATGGTTACGTCGGCGTCGAGCTGCTTATCGGTCACGTAGGCCACATTGTTGTAGCTCATATCCAAGTCAGTAGCGGTAGTTTTCGAAACCAAATCGAACACGTTGCGAGCGAAGTCGCCGCTGCCGCTGTGGTTCACGCCGCGCGCCTCCATCCGGAAAGGCAGCGTCAGGTCTTCGTAGCGCAGGTGGCCGTCGGTCAGCTTCCAGCCTTTGATAGCCAAGCTTACCTGGCTGGTATCTTGGCCTTTGGCGGCGGCGGCCGAGTCTGAAATCATCACGTCCCAGTTGGCGCTCCCGCCTTTTAGGCGGCGCAGGCTGATGTCGGGCCGCTCCAGCTCCACGCTGTTAATCTTGATTTCCTGACCTTTGAGCACCGTCATCACATCGAGGCCCACGCGCAGGTTGGGCAGGCTGGCCAGCGTGTCACGGCTGAACGAGTCGAGCCCAATCACCCGCAGGTTCTTGATATCCAACGTCAAATCCGGGAAGGAGTGAAACACACTCACGTCGATATCGGCCGGATTGTAGAGCACCTTGGCCCGCACGCGCTGGGCTATCTGCTTGTCGGCCAACGCCCGCAGCTTGTCTTTGAACAGGAAAGGGGCCGCCACGGCCGCCAGCAGCAGCACCACTATTACCCCGGCCGCGCCCAACAATATTTTCCGCATAATTCAGATGCTTATTAGTTCGAGAGTAAAAGTAGCAGCCCCGGCGAAAGGCATACGCCGACGCCGCAGGCAGCCACTTTAGCCGAATGTAGAACTCCGCAATGCGCCGTTCCGTTGCATCGCCCCGCTTCGGGCCGCCGATGCTGTTCATTCACATCGAGCCAGCCAGCCTATTTTTCATTGGTTTTCGCACCAAGAAATGGCTCCAGACAAGCCATTACGCTATTCAATAAATCACAATAATTTACAGAATTTTCATAGACATTATTTTGCATTATATTTGAGGCGGCTTGAATAAATAATTGGCTGCTTACCGCTTGCTTCGGCGAGCTAGTCAGGCATTCGGGCTGCTATCTTATTTTCTGCAACGTATTGTCATGAAGCGTATTCCCGTACTGCTCTTTTCGCTGCTCACGTTCAGCGCGCAGCCCGTTCTCAGCCAAACTGTCCCGCTCAGCCTTACCGGCAACGTGCAGAGCGAAGCGCAACAAGCGCTGGCCGGAGCGGCCGTCACGGTTATTCATGTGCCCTCGGGCAAGCGCTATTCGGCCGCATCCAACAGCGCGGGCAGCTTCGTGGTGCCCAACCTGCCCGCCGGCGGCCCCTACCTGATGCAGATTGGCGAAGGGGGCTACCGCTCCCAAACCCTCGAAAGCATTTTTCTGGAAAGCGGCAAAACCGCCAATTTCAGCGTCACGCTTTCGCGCCTAGGCTCAGCAGCCAAAGGGCGCGCCGGGCGCACAACGGCTACAACCAGCACCCCGGCTGAGCGCCTGGCGCCCGAAAGCGAGGTAGGTGGCCCCGTGCTGTTTGCCGCCAACACCGCTCCTGCCGGGCTCACTACCACGGGCAGCGGCCGACGCTACCAGCCGGTACCCCAGATTATCTCGGCGCCCGCCGTAGCGCCCACACCCGGCCCGGCC
>NZ_BAAGZM010000265.1:0-5634 GCF_054778495.1 Hymenobacter agri | reverse complement strand
CGCCGCTGCCCGTGCCGGGCAGCAGCACGGTAGGCCTGGGCAACGGCGACCAGCGCGCCCGCCTGGCCTGGTACACCATCGACCAGAGCTACTACACCGGCGGCCCGAGTGTGCCGGCCAACATCGGCGCCAACGACCTGCTGAACCACTACGTGCGCGGCGTGAAGCGCGACGAGGTGTTCCCGAACAAGGACCTGGGCTCGACCGGCAACGGCTACGAGTACACCTTCGACATGGCGTACTACCCGCAGGAGCGGGGGCCTTACAACTATAACCCGAAGGTGGACAACGCCGGCAAGTTCTTCACCGGTACCGAGGCCACGACCAGCGGCCTGCTCAATAAGTTTGGCGGCATCAGCCGGGCCATCACCTTCGACACCGACTTCGACAACGCCAACATCGAGTACCTCGATTTCTGGATGATGGACCCGTTCATCAACTCGCCCAACGGCGTGGTGCTCGACCCCGACAACCCCAACCCCAAGCCCAATACCACCGGCGGCGACTTCGTTATCAACCTCGGCAACGTGAGCGAGGACGTGCTGAAGGACCAGAACCAGCACGAGTTTGAGAACGGCCTGCCCGTGCCCGGCCAGGACCCCACCGGCCTGACGGCTCCCACGGCCTACGGCGTGGTGACCAAGCAGCAGTTTCTCACCGACGCCTTTAATGCCGCGCCCGGTGCCCGCACCGCCCAGGACGTGGGCCTCGACGGGGTGAGCGACGACCAGGAACGCCAGCAAACCCAGTACGGTGCGCCCTACGTGGGCCTGCCCGACCCCTCGGCCGACAACTTCCGCCACCACCTCGACCCCAGCTACGACGCCAGCAACACCAAGCTGCTGGGCCGCTACAAGAACTACAACGGCTACGACGGCAACTCGCCCGAGAACAGCCAGCTGAGCTCGACGGCCTACCCCGACAAGGAAGACCTGAACCGCGACAACGTGGTGCAGGACGTGGAGCGCTACTACGAATACCGCATGAGCCTAAAGCCCGGCGGCCTCGACATTGGCTCGAACTACATCATCGACAAGGTGGTGGCCAAGGTGGGCGCCGAGGACGTGACCTGGTACCAGTTCCGCATTCCGATTCGGGAGCGGTACACGGCCATTCGTGGTAACAACAATACGGCCTTCGGCTTCAAGTCCATCCGCTTCCTGCGCATGTACATGACCGGCTGGCAGGAGCCGGTGGTGGTGCGCCTGGTGCAGCCGCAGTTCGTGGCCAACCAGTGGCGCCGCTTCAACTACCCGCTCGTGGACTCGCGCCAGGGCAACCAGGTACCGGTGGGCACGCTCACCGACGTGCGTTCGTTCAACATCTCGACGGTGAGCGTGGAGGAAAACGGCGTGGCCGCCGGCGGGGGCATCCCCTACGTGTCGCCGCCCGGCATCAAGCGCGACCAGGAGTACGGCAGCAGCAGCACCTCGCGCCTGCAAAACGAGCAGAGCCTGCGCCTGGCCGTGCAGGACCTGCGCGACGGCTTCGCCAAGGGCGCCTACAAGAACATCACCATCAACCTGCTGCGCTACAAGCGCCTGCGCATGTTCCTGCACGGCGACACCGACGACCCCACCACCAAGGACGGCGAAACCCGCGCCTTCATGCGCATCGGTACCGACTACACCCAGAACTACTACGAATACTCGCTGCCGCTGAAGCTGACCACCACCGGCACCGGCCCCGACGACGTGTGGCCCGTGGAAAACCGCATCGACGTGGCATTCCAGGACTTCATCGATGCCAAGGCCAAGCGTAACCAGACTACCGGTAATAACACCTTGGTGCCCTTCACCGTGAATCTGCCCAACGGGGCCAGCATCACGGTGGTGGGCAACCCCGACTTCTCGGCCGTGCAGGGCGTGATGCTGGGTATTCTGAACCCTACCGGCGGCTCCGATGCCTCGGGCTCGCCCAAAACCGTGAACCTGTGGGCCGACGAGCTACGGGTGTTCGACTTCGAGCAGCAGGCCGGCTACGCCGCCACCGCCCGCCTGAACGTGAAGCTGGCCGACGTGGCCAACGTGACGGCTACCGGCAGCTTCACCAGCGTAGGCTTCGGCGGCCTGCAGGACAAGGCCCAGCAACGCTCCATCGACGACGTGTTCCGCGGCGACCTGAACACTACCGTGGCCGTGGACAAGTTCCTGCCGCCCGCCCTGAACCTGCGCGTGCCGGTGCTGCTGCAGGTGGGCCGCGAAAGCCGCTCGCCCCTCTACGACCCCCTCGACCCCGACACCAAGCTGGAACAGAGCCTGCAGAAATTCAAGAACGCGGACGGCAGCACCAACACCGCCGCCCAAGCCGAGTACCGCAACAAGGTTATCGACCAGACCACCAGCCGCAGCATCTCGGTGCTGAACGTGCGCAAGGAGCGCGGCCAGCCTAAGCCCGGCGCCACGCCCAGCGTGCCCAAGCCCTGGGACGTGGAAAACCTGGCCCTGAGCTTTTCGCTCACCGACCGCCTGCACTCCGACATTCGCACCGACCGCGACTACACCAAGGCCTACACCGCCGCCGTGGCCTACGTGTACCAGACCACGCCCAAGAACTACGAGCCGCTGGCCAAAATCAAGGCCCTCGACAATCCGTATCTGAAGATTTTCCAGCAAATCAACTTCACGCCGCTGCCCTCGCGCTTCTCGTTCCGCACCGACATCGACCGGCGCTACAACGAACGGTTTCTGCAGCGCGTGCTGCAGCCGGGCACGCTGCCCAGCACCGACGGCATCGCGCCCATTATCCAGAAGTCGTTCTACATCAGTCGTATATACGACCTGAAGTGGGACCTGACCAAGAGCCTGATTTTCGACTACACCGCCAACAACCGCGGCGTGGTGGACGAAAACGCAGGCCGCACCATTGGCGTGAGCCAGGAAGCCATCGATAACCGCAACGAGTTGCAAAAGAACCTGCTGCGTGGTGGGCGCACGGTCAATTTCAACCAGGTAGCGTCGCTCACCTACCGCCTGCCGCTCGATAAATTTCCGCTCACCGACTGGCTGAGCGCCGATGCCCGCTACGCTGCCACCTACAACTGGCAGGCGTCGTCGACGCTGATGCGCGTGCCCGTGAACCCGGTACCCAACGGCGACCCGGTGCACGACGAAGCCACGGTGGAAGTGAACCTGGGCAACACCGTGCAGAACAACGCCGAGTTCAGCGCCAACGGCAAGGTTGACCTGGTGAAGCTCTACAACAAGGTGAAGTTTCTCAACATCATCAACAACGCCCAGCCGGCCACCGGCCGCCCCCGCAGCGTGGCCGAAAACCTGATGAACCCCGGCCGCGCCAACGAGCCCGACCGCAAGCCCGCCGCCGACACCACCCGCGAGAAGTACCGCTTCGTGAAGGCCGTGCTGCGTGGGCTGATGACGGCCCGCTCCATCAACTTCACCTACGTGCGGGCCAATGGCACGCTGCTGCCCGGCTACCTACCCAAAACGGCCCTCTTCGGCTTCGACCGCGGCTTCACCGCGCCCGGCCTGCCCTTCATCGTGGGCAAGCAGTACGATTTGAACGAACTGTACAGCATTGCCGACAGCCGCGGCTGGTACACCCAGAACAGCGAGTACCTGAACACGGCCCTGAGCAACCTGCTCACCGAAAACCTGACCCTGCGCACGGCGCTGGAGCCGGTGCGCGGCTTCAACATTCAAGTGGATGCCCGCCGGCAACTGGCCCGCAATCAGCAGGTGTACTACCGCAACCTGATTGATACCGTGACGCTGAAACCCGTTCAGGACCCCAGCACCGGCCGCTACTTCCTGGCCCCGCACCCGCTGCTGGGCAGCGGCTCGTTCCAGACTTCGACCATCACCATCCAGACCTTGTTTGGCGACCTCGGGGCCAACGGCGAAACGTCGCGGGCGTTCAACCAATTCGTAAAAAACCGCGCCATTGTGCGCGACAAGCTGCTGGCCGCCAACCCCGCAGCCTTGGCCAACCCGCTGGGCTACGGCTACAACTCGCAGGATGTGCTGGTGCAGAGCTTCATCGACGCCTACCACGGCCGCTCGTCCGACGGCTACACGGCCAAGAAGTTCAACCCCTTCAGCATGCTGCCGCTGCCCAACTGGCGCGTCGACTATAACGGCTTTGCCGACCTGCCGCTCGTGAAACGCTACTTCTCGTCGTTCACGCTCAACCACGCCTATTCGTCCACTTACAGCATCGGCAGCTACAACACGGCCACTTCGTACGCCGCCGAGCCTAACTTCCCCGACCAGATTAGTGCCAGCAACCGGCAGTTCATCCCGTACTACGTGGTAGGCCAGGTGAGCATTGCCGAGCGGCTGGCCCCGCTCATCGGCGTGAACTTCCAGACGGTGAGCCGCGCCACTGGCCGCCTCGAATACCGCACCGACCGCACCGTGGTGCTAAACGTGACCAACGCCCAGGTAACCGAGCTCTACACCAACGAAATCGTGGTGGGCTTCGGCTACGCCACCAACAGCCTGAAGCTGCCCTTCCGTGTGGGCGGCGAGCAGCGCGTGCTCAAAAACAACCTCACCGCCCGCCTCGACCTCAGCATCCGCGACAACATCACCATTCAGCGCAGCATCGTAGACGTGGCCGATGCCGGCAACACCCAGGGCCTGCCCGAGTCGCCGGGCCGCGCCCAAGGCCAGATTACCAACGGTAACAAAACCTTCCAGCTGCGCCCCACCATCGATTACCTGCTCAACACCCGCCTCAACCTGCAGCTCTACTACAGCCAGACCGTGACCACGCCGCGCATCAGCAACGCCTTCCGCAACACGGCCACCGAGGGCGGTGTGCAGCTGCGCTACAGCCTCACGCAGTAGTAGTTAAGAGTTAAGAATTAAAAGTTAAAAGTTGATGAAGCTGCGGCCGGGCAAACGTTTTGGCCGTGTGCCGCTATTTGGTTCTTACTTTTGAGCACGAACCAGAAAGCTCCCTGCTAACTCCTAACGCTTAACTTTTAACTCTTAACTCGTTATGACCCTGCCCGCCACCCTGCACTACACCAAAGACCACGAATGGATTCGCGTTGAAGGCGATGTTGCCTACGTGGGCATCACCGACCACGCGCAGAAAGAACTGGGCGACATCGTGTACGTCGACATCGATACCCTCGACAAGGAAGTAGCCCAGCACGACGTATTCGGCACCGTGGAGGCCGTGAAAACCGTGTCCGACCTGTTCAGCCCCATCACCGGCACTGTGCTCGAAGTGAACGAAAAGCTGGCCGACGCCCCCGAAACCGTGAACTCGGACCCCTACGGCGACGGCTGGATGGTGAAGATTTCCATCGCCAAGCCCGAGGAGCTCGAAGGCCTGCTGTCGGCCGACGCCTACGGCGAGCTGGTGGGCGCCTAAAAAAGTAGCACGGCTTTGGCTTGTGCGCCGCGATGTTTATGATTTCGCCTGCCCCGCCCAAATTGCCGTTGCCTGCCCCCGCACCCCGTCCATATGCCGCTTTGCCGCTGCTGTGGGCCGCCGTGGTGCTGGTGCTCACGCTCACGCCATCCGATGAAATGCCGCGCACGCCCGTGTGGGAGCTGTTGTCGTTCGACACAGCCGCCCACGCGGGCGTGTTTTTTGTGCTGGCCAGCCTGAGCTGGTTTTCGCTGCGCCGCCAGCGCCGCTGGCCATGGCTGGCTCGCC
>NZ_BAAGZM010000264.1:0-5644 GCF_054778495.1 Hymenobacter agri | reverse complement strand
ACCAGCGGAATCAGGCCGGCGATGAAGGCAAACGAGGTCATGAGGATGGGGCGGAAGCGGGACACGGCCCCTTGCACGGCGGCTTCCAGCACGGTGGCCCCGGCGCGGCGGCGTTGCTCGGCAAACTCGATGACGAGGATGGCGTTTTTGCCCAGCAGACCGATGAGCATCACGAGGGCTACCTGGGCGTAGATGTTATTTTCGAGCCCCAGCAGCTTGAGGCTGAGGAAGGCCCCGAACACGCCGGTGGGCAGGCTCAGCAGCACCGGCAGCGGCAGCAGCAGGCTTTCGTACTGCGCAGCCAGCAGCAGGTACACGAAAATGAGCACGATGCCGAAGACGTAGAGGGCTTGGTCGCCGCTCAGGATTTGCTCGCGGGTCATGCCGCTCCACTCGTAGCTGAAGCCTTTGGGGAGCACCTTGGCCGCCACTTTTTCGATGGCCGAAATGGCGTCGCCCGAGCTGTGGCCGGCGGCGGCGTCGCCGTTAATCATGGCCGATGTGTACATGTTGTAGCGCGTGAGCTGGTCGGGGCCGAACACGCGCTCCAGCTTCACGAAGGTGGAGAAGGGCACCATCTCGCCGCGGTTGTTTTTCACGTGCAGGGCCAGTAGGTCGTCGGGGCGGCCGCGGTACTCGGGGCTGGCCTGCACCATCACCTTGTACATCTGGCCGAAACGGATGAAGTTGGAGGCGTAGTAGCTGCCGAGCAGCGTTTGCAAGGTGCTCATGGCGCGGTCCACCGTCACGCCTTTTTTGGCGGCCATGTCCTGGTCGACGTGGATGAGGTACTGAGGAAAGTTGGGGTCGAAGCCCGTGAACGCGCCGTTGATGGCCGGCTCTTTTTGCAGCGCCGCCAGGAAAGTTTTAGAGGCCTGGGCTGTCTTCTGCAAGTCGCCGCTGCCGGTTTTATCCAGCAGGCGGAACTCAAAGCCGCTGCTGTTGCCGAAGCCCGGCACCGTGGGCGGCGGCAGAAACTGAATCTCGGCATCGGCAATGTCCTTGGTTTTGTCTTCCAGTTCTTTGATGAACTCGGCCACCGACTGCTCCCGCTCGTCCCAGCCCTTGAGGTTAATCATGCCCATGCCGTAGCTCGAGCCCGCCACCTCGTTCACGAGGCTGTAGCCGGCCAGGGTCGAAACCGATTCCACCGGCTTAAGTTTCTGCGCAATGCGCTGCACCTGGGCCAGCACGGCCTCGGTGCGCTCCACGGTGGCCCCGGCGGGCGTAGTCACGTTGATGTACACCATGCCCTGGTCCTCAGTCGGAATAAAGCCCGAGGGTAACACCTTACTGATGCCCCAGGTGGCCCCGAAAAACAGCAGCAGGCCCGCCAGCGTCACCACCCGGCGGCCGGCCACGTTGTTCAGCAGGCCCTGATAGCCGCCGGCTAGCTTCTCGTACTTGTTGTTGAAGCCCTTGAAAAACCGGCCCAGCAGGCCCGTGCGCTCGCCCTCGTGCGTCTTGAGCATGAGCGCACACAGGGCTGGCGTGAGCGTCACGGCATTCACGCCCGAAATGACGATGGCAATGGCCAGCGTGAGCGAAAACTGCCGGTAGAATACGCCCACTGGCCCGTCCATGAACGATACCGGGATGAACACCGCCGACATCACTAGGGTAATGGCAATCAGCGAGCTGCTGATTTCGTGCATGGCCTCGAAGGTGGCGCTGCGGGCATCCATGTGCTTCTCCTCCATCTTGGCGTGCACGGCCTCCACCACTACAATGGCGTTATCGACCACGATGCCAATGGCCAGCACCAGCGCAAAGAGCGTGAGCAGGTTAATCGAGAAGCCCAGCATCTGCATGAAGGCCAGCGTGCCGATGAGAGCCACCGGCACTGCGAGCGCCGGAATCAGCGTGGAGCGCCAGTCCTGCAAAAACAGGTACACGATGATAAAAACCAGCAGGAAAGCCTCAACCAGCGTGCGCAGTACCTCGTGAATACTGGCGTCGAGGAAGCGCGACACGTCGTAGGCGATGCTGTATTTCATGCCGGGCGGGAAGCTGGTTTTTTGCAGCTCGGCCATGCGCTTCTTCACGTTGGCAATCACCTCGCTGGCATTCGAGCCGGGCCGCTGCTTCAGCATGATGGCCGCCGAGGGCTGCCCGTCGTTCTTCGACGACATGCCGTAGGTGAGCGTGCCAAATTCCACGTCGGCCACCGCTTTCAGGCGCAGCACCGAGCCGTCGGGGTTCGAGCGAATGACGATGTTGCGGTACTGCTCGGGCTCGAAAAACTTGCCCGTGTAGCGCAGCACGTACTGCAGCTGCTGGGCCTTGCCGCCCGAGCTTTCGCCCGACTTGCCCGGCGCCGCCTCCACGTTCTGGGCCCGGATGGCCTCCACGATTTCATCGGTGCCTACCTCATAAGCCGCCATGCGGTCGGGCTTCAGCCAGACACGCATCGAGTATTCCCGCGAACCCATAATCTCCGCGAAGCCCACGCCGTTGATGCGCTTGAGCTCCTGCAACACGTTGATGTCGGCGAAGTTGTAGATGAACTGCTCGCCCGCCGCCTTATCGTCGCTCGTGATGTTGAGATAGAGCAGCATGGAGTTTACCTCTTTCTCCGTCGTCACGCCCGCCTTGATAACTTCCTCCGGCAGCTCGTCAATCACCGTCGTCACGCGGTTCTGCACGCCCACGGCGGCCAGGTCGGGGTCGGTGCCCACCTCGAAGAACACCGTGATGAGCGTGACGCCGTTGTTGGAACTCACCGAGTTCATGTAGGTCATGCCCGGCACGCCGTTGATGGCCCGTTCCAGCGGCGTGGCCACGGCCTTGGCGCACACCTCAGCGTTGGCCCCGGTGTACTTGGCCGTCACCGTCACCGAGGGCGGCACAATGTCGGGAAACTGCGTGATGGGCAGTGTGAACAGCGCCAGCCCGCCCAGCAGCACCAGAAAAACGGAAATCACCAGCGAAAGAATCGGCCGGCGGATGAAGATGTCGAACATAAGCAGTAGCGTGGACTCTGCGAGTCCGCGTTTAGGCGGATTAATGGGGTCTTAGTCAGGCTAAAGGCTGATATATCGTCGTCGTGCAGAGCGTAGCGAGGTAGCTCGCGTAATTGGCAATCAGGGCCAGGGCAACAGGGCAGGCGAACTACCTCACTGTGCTCTGTAGGACGTTCTGGCGGGCGCGGACTCGCGGAGTCCACGCTATGGGGATTACTGCGCCGCCACCGCGGCCGTATCCAGCAGCACGGTTTTGACGTTGATTTTCTGTTGGTCGTGCAGTTCTGGCGCGCCTTCGTACACCACTCGCTCGCCGGGTTTCAGGCCCTCCTTCACCACGTAGAAATCGCCGAGCCGCGTTTGGGGCTTGAAGCTGCGGGTGTGCGTTACGCCAGCCTGGTCCACCACGTACACAAAATTCTGGTCCTGAATCTCGAACGCGGCTTTTTGGGGCAGCAGTAGGGCCGCGGGCAGCTGGTCGGTGAGGCGCACCTTGCCCGAGGCGCCGTGCTTGAGCAGGCGGTCGGGGTTGGGGAAGCGAGCGCGCAGGGCAATGGAGCCGGTGTTGGGATTGAACTCGCTTTCGGCCGTTTCGATGTGGCCCGTAAGCGGGTATGCTTCGCCGTTGGCCAGCGTGAGGCGCACTGAATCGGAATGCAGCTCGGGGTGCTCGCGGCGGGCCTTGGTGTAGTTCATGTAGCTGCCCTCGGCCACGTCGAAGTAGGCAAATACCGCGCTCAAGTCCGATACTGTGGTGAGCAGCGTGCCCTCTTCCACCACGCTGCCCATTTTCAGCGGAATGCGGTCAATTACGCCATCGAAGGGTGCCCGTACCAGGGTGTAGCTCAGGCTGAGGTGGGCGGCGGCCTCGCCGGCACGGGCATCGGCTACGCGGGCATCGGCCTCGCGTATCTTACTGTTGATGAGCTTTAACTCCGTTTTGGCGATGACGTTTTTATCCACTAGCAGCTTCACCCGGTCGCTCTCCACGCGTACGGCAGCGGCCTGGGCCTGGGCGCTGGCCACGGCTGCCTGGGCCTGGCTCAGCTTGTTGCGGTAGGCGCTGGCGTTGATGCGAAACAGGGGCTGGCCCTTTTTCACGGGCTTGCCCTCGTCCACGTAAATGTGTTCGAGGAAGCCCGCTACCTGGGCCCGCACCTCCACGTTGCGCACGGCCTGGATGTCGGCCACATAGTCGCGGTGCAGGCTCTGGCTCGAGGTTTTCAGCGTCACCACCGGCACTTCGGGCGGGGCCTCGGCGGTGTCTTTTTCGGCCTTGGCCGTGCAGCCGCCGAGAGCCGCTGCCAGCAGGCCCGCCGCCACAGCCGGCGTTAGTGCGTGAAGAAAAGAGCGGTGCAAAAAGGGTTTCATGGGGAAAAGAATAGACAATGGAAAGCCACGCGCCGGCTAGTGGGCCGTGGTGGCAGCCGTGGGCACGGCATTGGGCAGGATAGGATGAAGGGCCAGCAGGCTGTCCTGCTGCTGGTGGGCGGCCTGGCAGCGCGCCAGCAGCCGCTGCGTGAGGCGCAGGTCGGCTTCGGTTTCCTGCAGGTCGTCATAGTCGGCCGCCAGCGCGGGCTCGCTATACAGCAAGAAGCCATTGAGCCCCAACGACAACGCCAGGGCTCCTGCCAGCAGCAGAACCAGGAAATTAAAGGGCCGGTGTTGGGTGGGCGTCATCGTTTGCGGTAGTGGCAACTGCCCGCAAAGCACCCCCGGCGACATTAAAACGGTATGAGAACCGTATTAGAATAGATGAAAACGGCGTTATCAGAACAATGTAGAGACGCGACACTTCGCGTCTTTCGTCCGCGCCGTTTGCTATTTTCTCGCGATGCCGTTCAACGCAAGTCGTTCAACGACGAGACGCGAAGTGTCGCGTCTCTACATCGTGCCGACGGCTGAGTCCTTTGCCAGCGCCGCCACGATTTCCGTTACCAATTCCTCCGGCGTGTGCTCGATGGAAAGCCGCAGGGCATAGGTCGGCCGCTCCAGCGTCGCCAGCTGCGAGTCGAGCATGTTGGTGTGCATGTAGTGGCCCTTGCGCTTGTCCATGCGCTCGAGCAGCAGGGCCTTGGGACCATCGAGAAATACCCAGTGCAGCGGCTGCTGCGACTGGCTTTGCAGCGTGACGCGGTATTTCTCCTTTAGCGCGGAGCAGGCCAGCACGGCGCCACCGGTCTTTTCCCACTCGCCCAGCTTAGCGGCCAGGGTTTCCAGCCATTCGCGCCGGTCATCGTCGGTGAGGGGATGGCCGTGGGCCATTTTGTCGATGTTGGCCGGCGAATGAAAATCGTCGCCGTCGTGAAAAGGCAGGTTGAGCTTTTGCGCCAGCTGCTCTCCCACGGTTGATTTGCCGCAGCCCGAAACTCCCATAACGACAAAATTCATACGCACTCGCTGTTTACGAAATAGTGAATCGAAGACCAGGCTTTACGAAATGCCGGGCTTAACGGCTGGGCAAACCGGCGCGAAAAATGGGCGGGACTTTTCCCCGCCCGGCCGTCGGAGCCGCTAGGTGGACTGTTTTTGTTCAACACTGGGTGGGGAAGACTCCGCCCTACACCGGTAGCCACACCGTGGCCGTGGTGCCTTGCCCTACTGCCGAGGCCAGCTCCAGCCGGCCGCCGTGGCGCTGCACAATGCGCTGCGTGAGCGGCAGCCCGAGGCCGTAGCCGGGT
>NZ_BAAGZM010000263.1:0-5665 GCF_054778495.1 Hymenobacter agri | reverse complement strand
ACCGCGTGGCCCTTGCCCCGGTTGGTCGGGGAGTGCAGCACGCGCAGGCCGGGCAGCTCGGCGGCCAGGGCCGCCACCACCGTCACCGTGTCGTCGGTCGAGCCGTCGTCAACCACGAGGATTTCAAAGCGGGCGGGCCGCGCGGCCAGAAACGCATGGAAGCGCCGCAGCGTGGGCCCGATGCGCTGCGCTTCGTTGTAGGCCGGAATGATGAGACTCAGTTCCATTAGGCTTGAGCGGGTTTTTGCCCTCGAAATCCGTCGAGCCGGCTGCCCAGGTGGGCATAGGCAATGGGGCAGCGGGCCGAGCACGTTTTGCCGCAGTTGAATTGCTGCCGGATGTCCGCCACCGAGTATTCGGCCAGGGGCTTGGCCGGCGAGCTGGTTTTGGGCTGGCACAAATGCACCAGGCCCGCCCCGTCGACTTCGAAGTGGCGGGCGCCGGCCCGGCATTTCCAGGGCTTGCGCTCGCCGCGGGCCAGGGGCAGCTGGAAGTTGTCGTTGAGAATTTGCGGCAGGCGGCCTTTCATGGCCCGAATGCGCAGGTAGGCCTGCAGCGCCTCCTCGCTCAGGGGCAGCGCCTGCCCGGCGCTGTCGCGCATCAGCGAGCACTGAAATCCGAAGCCAAAGCCGACCACTACCTTGGCCACCTCCTCCATCTCGGCAGGGTTGCCGGAACCCAGCACCCCATTCACCCGCACCATAAACTGGGCGTGCTGCCGCAGCAGCTCCAGCTTGGGGCGCAGCCGGCGCATGCTTTTCTCGGTTACCTCGTTGTCTTCCAGGCTGTCGCAGCTGAGCTGCATGCCAAACAAGCCGGCCTCGTTCAGGCTCTTGATGAGGGGGGCTTTCAGCACGTGGCCGTTGGTGTTTATCATCGGCACCATGCCGGCTTCGGCGATGTAGCGTACCAGCTCGGCAATGTGCGGATGCAGCAGCGGCTCGCCCCCGTTAAGCGTCACGAACACGGCTTTCAGCTTGCGCAGGGCGTCGACCCGCGCCTTGAGCTCGGCCAGGGGCACGGGCTTCGACACCTTGTCGTATTCGTAGCAGTAGCCGCAGGCCAGGTTGCAGCGGCGCGTCACCACAATTTGCACCAGCACCGGCCGGTCTTTGTCCAAGGCGGCTTTGGTTAGTTTCCACAGCACTCGGGGGCGGGAAATGCGCAGCGGGGAATCGAAAGCGGGTAAACGCATGGGGGAGGGGGGTGAAGGTGAAAAAGCAGGCCGGGCAGCACCCGGCTGCGACTAGGATGGGGCAATACTCTCCCGCGTTTTGCCCGGGCGGAAGCGCTTTCTGTCGAAGCCGGATTTGGAGGCAATGAATCGGGAAAGGAGCGGGGTGAATTGGCCGCCGATATGCTGCTTTTCGCCGGCCAACCTGGTAGTTTTGCCGTGTTGCCCTCGGGATGGTTCTCAGCCTCTCCGGCAGCCACCGGCGCCATTGGCGCTGCTTTTTTCCTTTCCCGCGGCCACTGCTGCAGCACCATGCGTCGCCTCATTCCTGCCCCATGATTCGAAAAATTGCGTTGGCAGCGCTGGCCGCCACGGCGGTCTTCCACATGGCAGTGTTCATCCAGTTTGGCACCCTGTGGGTGGGCGCGCTGGCCAGCTACCGCGAGCTGCTGCTGCTGTTCCTCTTCCTGCTGGCCACTTTTCTGGTGCACGCGCGCATTGCCCACCTATTCGGGGCCAACCGCCTGACCCAATTGCCCGCCTGGGCCAAAGCCCTGCTCGAAGGGCAGTGCGTGGTGCTGGTGAGCGTGGCGTTCTGGCTGGGGTTCTTCACCTTGCCGCAGCACTACCTGGTGCCCACGGCCGACGTGTCGCCCCAGGCCCTGCGCCTGTCGCTGGCGGTGAGCGCGGTGCTGTCGCTGTTCTTCTACTACTTCGTCGAGCGCGAGCACGTGCGCCAAAACCTGCAACAGGAGGTGGTGCGGGTGGCGCAGTTGCAAAAGGAAACCTTCCAGGCGCAGCTCGAAGCCCTGAAAAACCAGGTCGACCCTCATTTCCTGTTCAACAGCCTCAACGTGCTCGGCTCGCTCATTCACCTCGATGCCGACCGCGCCGTGCAGTTCCTCGGCCAACTGGCCGAGGTGTACCGCGCTCTGCTCGACAGCGGCGCGCAAACGCTGGTGCCGCTGCACCGCGAGATGGTGCTGGTGCGCGCCTACGCCAGCCTGATGGAAACCCGCTTCGGCGAAGCCCTGCGCGTGGAGTGGGACGTTGACCTCGCCTGGGAGCAGGCCCTGGTGCCCCCCACCGCCGTGCAGATGCTGCTGGAAAACGCCATCAAGCACAACGGTGCCACCACGCGCAAGCCGTTGCTTATTAAGGTTTCGGCTGCCGATGGCCGGCTGGTGGTCGAAAACAACCGGCAGCCTCGCACCGACACCGTGGCCTCGACCCACACGGGCCTGCGCAACATTCAGCGCCGCTACCAGCACCTCACCGACCGCCCCGTGGAAATCGTGCCCACGCCGGCGTCCTTTGTCGTCCGACTCCCGCTTCTCACCGCCCCCGCCGAATGAATGTCGTTGTAATTGAAGACGAGCCCCTGGCCGCCCAGGCGCTGGCCGCCCTGCTCACCCGGCTGCGGCCCGGCGTGCGCATTCTGGCGTCGCTGGGCTCGGTGGAAGAGGCGGTGGAATGGCTGCGCGAGCAGCCCGCTCCCGACCTGCTTTTCTGCGACATTCACCTCTCGGATGGCAACAGCTTCGAGATTTTCCGGCAGGTGGCGGTGAGCGCGCCCGTCATTTTAACCACTGCCTACGACGCCTACGCCATCCAGGCCTTCCAGGTGAACAGCGTGGACTACCTGCTCAAGCCCCTGCAAGCCGCCGAGGTAGCGCGCGCCCTGCAGAAGTACGAAACCCTGCGCCCGGCCACGCTGCCCGCCGCTGCCGAAAACGTGCAGCGCCTGGTGCGCGCCACTCCCCGCTCGCGTTTTCTGGTGAAAGCCGGGCAGGCCTTGAAAGCCGTGCCGATAGACGAGGTAGCGTATTTCCTGGCCGAAGAAGGCGTCGTATTCCTCGTCACGCACCAGGGCAAGCGGCACATCATTGCCGACACGCTCGACCAGCTCGAAGGCCAGCTCGATGCCCAAAACTTCTTTCGCATCAACCGCCAAATCATCCTAAGCATCGGCGCAGTGCAGGAAATCCGGCCGTATTTCAAGGGCCGCCTGGTGTTGCAGGTAGCACCGCCAGTGGCGGAGGAGGCCCTGGTTGTCAGCGCCGGTCGCGCGCCGGCGTTTAAGCATTGGCTCGACCATTAAGGGCGCTGCACTGAAGTCCAAGTCCGGGCCCACAAGGTATTTCAGCGGAGCAACTGGTTCAGGAATACGGCTATCTATTCGCCGGAACAAACCCGTGAAAACCAGAAAATCCCACCAATAGAATTGTGGCTGGGGGGCAGTGGCTGGCCGTTTTGGGCAAGATGATGGACCTGATTTCCCGCTTCGCGGCCCTGGGAATGGCCATTGCGATGGGCGCGAGCTTCTTCATCGGCCACGGGGCGCGCTGCAGGGCGACAAGCGGAGACTAATTCAGCGCGTGTGCTTGGCCAGCCAGTCGCACACCAGGCGCAGCACGGCCGGGTCCAGCATCGTGTCGAGGTCGTTGTATTCGTTGGTCAGGCAGGTGCGGCAGGGTTGCAGCAGGTGGTTGAGGCCGGGCAGCACCTGCGTGGTCACGTCGCGGTTGCCGGCCCGGCCCAGGGCCGCGGCGGCCGCGCTGAGGCCGTGGTAGTCCACCATCAGGTCACGGTCGCCGTTGAGGGCCAGCACGGCCACCTTCACCTTGGCCAGGTAGGGGGCGGGGTCGAAGGCAATGTGGTAGCGGTACCAGGGGCTGGTGGCCTGGCGCAGGTAGCTTTCGAGGGTGAAGCGGAAATGGTCATTCGTCACCTTATCGGCCAGCAGGCGGGCATCGTCCCAGGTTTTTCAGGCTTGGTAAAGGGCTTTTGAAAGTAAATAAAAGAGCCTCTGAAAAATCGGGACTATGGGGTGAAGAAGGGTGTGTAGTAAAATAAAAAAGCCTCTGGCTATACCGCCAAGGATTTTTTGGTGGAGACGTAGTGGCTGGTGGGCATCGGGCTATCCAAGTCGTGCTTTCCGTCCAAAATAGCCCTCGTAAGGCCAATGCAAATACGGATAAGCAAGAACGCAAACCGGGATTCATGAAGACCCATAATAGCTGCAAACCCGATGCTTGAGATTTCATATATCCATGAAACTGTCCTGCATAATTTCCTCTGCTGGTTGAATGCCTATATCAACTAGCCTAAGCTACAGGCGGGCCCGGATGGCCGCCCGGTCGGGAGCCGCCCCGTCGGGCGTGAACACGTCGGCCTCGCCCAGCGCCACGCGGTGCACCTGCAGGCCCAGCGCGGCCATTTCCTCGCCCACTACCCGGATGCATTGTGGGCACACCATGTTCTTAATCAACAGGCGGTGCGAACCGGGCAGGGGCAGAACGTGGGTGATGCCAACGTCGGCGGGCATGGGGTGCGGCGTTATTTCACGACCAGGCTGCCCCGCAGCATGCCCATGCCGCAGGTGAACGGGAAGGTGCCCGCCTGCTGGGGCAGCAGCTCCACCAGCGTCGTTTTGAAAGCGGGCAGGTCGCGGCGAATGCTGAAATCGGGCAACAGCAGCTCCTCCGAGCAGCTGTTTTCCTCGTCGCGGTAGAAGCTCAGCTGCACGGGCTTGCCGCGCTCCACTTCGATGATGTCGGGCGAGTAGCCGCCCTTCACAGTGATGACGACCTCCTGCACCCCGCCCGAGGACGACACGGCGCTGGCCGTCTGGCGGGCCGAGAAGAAGAAGTACCACAGCACAAACGCGGCCAGGCCGAGGCCGACGACGGTTACTATAATGGCGGGCGTGTCCATAACAGAGCAGAGTTAATGATTGTCGAAACTGCGCAGGCGCAGCGAGTTGGTCAGCACCGACACCGAGCTCAGGGCCATGGCCCCGGCCGCGAGCATGGGCGAGAGCAGAATGCCGAAGAAGGGGTACAGCAGCCCGGCCGCCACAGGAATGCCGAGCGTGTTGTAGATGAAAGCGAAAAACAGGTTCTGCTTGATGGTGCGGATGGTCTGGCGGCTCAGCTCGATGGCCGTGACGACCCCGTTCAGGTCGGAACGCATGAGCGTGATGCCGGCGGCTTCCATCGCCACGTCGGTACCCGAGCCGATGGCCAGGCCGATATCGGCCTGGGCCAGCGCGGGCGCGTCGTTGATGCCGTCGCCTACCATAGCCACGGTGCGGCCCTCGGCCTGCAGCTCCTTCACCTTGCCGGCCTTGTCCTGGGGCAGCACCTCGGCGAAGTAGCGCGTAATGCCCACCTGGCCGGCTACCTGCGCGGCCGTCTGCGGGTTGTCGCCGGTCACCATCACCACCTCGATGCCCAGCGCCTGGAGCTTCTTAATGGCGGCGGCCGACGTGTCGCGCACCGTATCGGCCACGCCCACCAGGCCCACGGCCTGGCCCGCCACGGCAAGGTAGAGTACGGTTTTGGCCTGGCTCAGGAGCTGCTCGGCCTGGGCAAGGAGGGCGGGGGAGAGGCTGACGCCCTCGTCGGCCAGCAGGCGGCGGTTGCCAATGAGCACGGGCTGGCCGTTCACGGTGGCGGCGGCACCTTTGCCCTCCACGGCCCGGAAGCC
>NZ_BAAGZM010000262.1:0-5677 GCF_054778495.1 Hymenobacter agri | reverse complement strand
GGCCTCGTCGCTCAGGCGCATGGCCGGGGCCGCGGCGTTGAGCTTCTGCTCCAGCGCGGCCCACAGGTCGGGGCGCGGCTCGTGGGTGTCAAAATCGGCGCGGTGCCGCTCGACGAAGTTTTCGAGAGAATTATTATTGGGGGTATCCATGAATGAGTAGCAGACGCACGATTCGTCCAGGTTCAGGGCAGGCCGCGGGGCTATACGAAAACCGCGGCCGGGCGAAAAAGGATGAAGGGTAGTGAGATGAAATAAATAATAATGGGTAGTGGTATGGGGTAAGCAGTACTCGGAATCAGGCGGGTTAGTTGATGCGGGCCGCAAATCGAACTACCGACCGCCTGATACTGAGCGGTAGATACATTTAGCTCAGGCCGCGCTGGGCCGCCAGCTCGCGCAGGCGCACCCGGGCCCGGCTGTACTGCGACTTTGACGTGGACTCGGAAATGCCCATGATGCCCGCAATTTCGAGGTGGTCGTAGCCTTCGAGCAGGTACAGGCTAAGCACCACGCGGTAGCCGTCGGGCAGCTCCTGAATACAGCGGCGCAGCACGTCGGCGCGGTAGTGCAGGTCGGCTTCGTCTTCGGGCGAATGGTGGGCGGCTTCGGCGGGCTCGTCGTGGTGCTGCTCGCCCAGGGGCACCAGCGCCAGCCGCCGCTGCCGCAGGCAGTTGATGCTTTTGTTCACCACGATGCGCTTCAGCCAGGCGCCAAACGAGGAGTCGCCCTTGTAGCCGCTCAGCTCGCGAAAGGCGCTCAAAAACGACTCCTGCAGCACATCCTCGGCCTCGGCGTAGTCGCCGGTGATGCGCAGGGCCGCGTTGAACATGGCCTTGGAGTAGCGGCGATAAATCTCGGCCTGGGCCTGGCGGTCGTTGAGGCGGCAGCGCTCCACCAGCGGGGCGTTGATGTCGACGTAGGCGGAAAGGGACTGAGCTTCCATGCAGAAAACGAGGGCTTGAATTTGCTTAAGCAACCCATAGACCCCGGCGTTCGGTTCGGGGTTGCACGGCAAATTACGCGGCAAAAACACGGCCGCCAAACCCCGAGCAACGCGGTAGATTCGGCCGGTTGCGAAATAAAATTTTGGCTTTTCGCATTTTCGTCTTTTACATTTGCCCCAGCAACCCTCGTTTAGAGGTGCTGAATCATTTTTATACAGAGGCGCGGAGAGACAGGCTCGACGAAACGCCGGCAACCCCCACCCGTTGGAACGGTGCCAAGTCCTGACATATAAAAAACGCCGTGAGCACATCCACCAATCCTCGCCTGCACCGCACCACCCTCGCCGCCCCGCGCCGAATGTGTTGTTGCATGCCCGGTTCCCTGGCCGCTATGCTGGGGACGATTGCTGGTTGTTGAACTAGGGCTTCTCTTCCGGCGGCCGCTGCGGCGGCCACCCCGCTATCCCTTCTGTGGTGATTGATTCATTGCGCGACGCGCAGCGGGTTTTTGCGGCCTTCGCGGCCCCTTCTGGTTTTTTCCTCGGAAAAAAACTCCCCCTTCTGTCATGGCATTACCCCTTGAAAGCCAGGTCGCTGACCTGCGCCGCTACCTGCCCGAGTGCTCGGTGCCGGAAACCCTGGCCCTGCTGGCCGACCACTTCCCCGGCCGCGTGTCGTTCTCCACGTCCTTTGGCCTGGAAGACCAGATAATCAGCCACTTCATCTTCGAAAACGACCTACCCATCCGGGTGTTCACGCTCGATACGGGCCGCAATTTCCAAGAAACATACTCGACTTGGAACAAGACCCTGCTGCGCTACGAAAAGCCCATCGAAGTCTTCGCGCCCAACACTGCCGCCCTCGAAGCGCTGGTTGCTGCAAAAGGCCCCAACAGCTTCTACGAGAGCATCGAAAACCGTAAGGAGTGCTGCGGCATCCGCAAGGTGGAGCCGCTGGGCCGCGCCCTGGCCGGCCAGCAGGTGTGGGTGACGGGCATCCGCGCCGAGCAGTCGCAGAACCGCCAGACCATGCACCCCGCCGAGTGGGATGCCGGCCACCAGCTCATCAAAGTGCACCCGCTCTTCGACTGGACCTGGACCGAGTGCGAAGCTTTTGCGCAGGCCCACGGCATCCCGGTTAACCCCTTGCACAACAAAGGCTTCGTGAGCATCGGCTGCGCGCCCTGCACCCGCGCCATTGCGCCGGGCGAGGACTTCCGGGCCGGCCGCTGGTGGTGGGAGGATGCCGCCGCCAAGGAGTGCGGCCTGCACGCCACCGCCGCCCACCAGGGCCTCGACCCGGTGGTGGAGCGAATGCCGAGCTAGGCGGAGTACCCCTTTAAGCTGCTGTAGAGACGCATACTTGCGTCTTGTCGTTAGCCGATTTTGTTCGACGAGGAGACGCAAGTATGCGTCTCTACAGGGGCCGGCCGAATTACCTGGTGGCAATGCCCCACCCATCCTTCCCCAAAGGCACCGCGAGCGGGCCTTATCCCACCCACCTCTTCCGGTTTATCACTTTCGCCCGATTTTTTCGGGCCCAGACTTCCTACGCCAATGCCAACCGCTGTTTATCTTGATTACCTCGACCGCCTGGAGGCCGAAGCCATTCATATTCTTCGGGAAGTGGCCGGCCAGTTTGAGCGGCCCGCGCTTCTGTTTTCGGGCGGCAAAGATTCCATCGCCCTCACGCGCCTGGCCGAAAAAGCCTTCCGGCCGGGCCGCTTCCCCTTCCCGCTGGTACACATCGATACGGGCCACAACTTCGAGGAAATCATCGACTACCGCGACGAGCTGGCGGCGCATCTGGGCGAGAAGCTGATTGTGCGCAAGGTGGAAGACACCATTCGGGCGCGCGGCCTGCACGAGCCGGGCGGCAAGTACCCCAGCCGCAACCCGCTGCAGACCTACACCCTGCTCGACGTGATTGAGGAGTTCGAGTTCGACGCCTGCATCGGCGGGGCGCGACGCGACGAGGAGAAGGCCCGGGCTAAGGAGCGCATCTTCTCGGTGCGCGACGACTTTGGCCAGTGGGACCCCAAACGCCAGCGCCCGGAGCTGTGGAACATCTACAACGGCCGCATTCAGAAGGGCGAAAACGTGCGCGTGTTCCCCATCTCAAACTGGACTGAACTCGACGTGTGGAACTACATCCAGCGCGAAAACATCAAGCTGCCAGAGATTTACTTCTCGCACGAGCGGCAGTGCGTGGTACTGCCCAGCGGCCAGCTATTGGGCTTCAGCGAGCACCTGAACCTGGACGATACCGACGAAATCGTGCAGCGCCGCGTTCGCTTCCGCACCGTGGGCGACTCGACCTGCACGGCCGCCGTGGAAAGCGACGCTGTCTCGGTCGACGACATCATTCAGGACCTGCTGCTGGCCAAGGTGAGCGAGCGCGGCGCCACCCGCCTCGATGACAACCTCTCGGAAACGGGGATGGAGGACCGGAAGCGGAACGGGTATTTCTAACAGAAACCTCACCCCCGCCCCTCTCCTCGGGGAGAGGGGAGCCTGACGAAACAAGGCGAAATCAAGAATCAATTTAAAAAGTCGGCTGGCTCCCCTATCCCCATGGAGAGGGGCCGGGGGTGAGGTTTCACCGCCAGCACAATCAATACAACCATGGACCTTCTCCGATTTATCACCTGCGGCAGCGTCGACGACGGCAAAAGCACGCTGATTGGGCGCCTGCTCTACGACAGCGACTCGGTGTCGCTCGACGTGCTGGCGACGCTGGAAAAGCGCCGGGCCAGCGCGGGCGGCGACGTTGATTTGGCGCTGCTCACCGATGGCCTGAAGGCCGAGCGCGAGCAGGGCATCACCATCGACGTGGCGCATAAGTATTTCACCACGCCGCGCCGCAAATTCATCATTACCGATGCGCCGGGCCACGTGCAGTACACCCGCAACATGGTGACTGGCGCGAGCAACGCCGACCTCGCCATTGTGCTCGTGGATGCCCGCCAGGGGGTAATTGAGCAAACCCGGCGGCACACGCTGCTGGCCTCACTGCTGGGCATTCAACACTTTGTGCTGGCCGTGAACAAGATGGATTTGGTGGGCCACGAGGAAGTGATTTTTCAGAAAATCGTGGCCGACTACCAAGTCATTGCCGCGCAACTGAAGCTACCGAACGTGGTGGCCATTCCGCTCAGCGCCCTGAACGGCGACAACGTGGTACGCCGCTCCGACTTCCTACCCTGGTACCATGGCCCCAGCCTGCTGGAGCACCTCGAAAGTCTGCCCGCCGCCACCGATGCTAACCCCAACGAGCCGCGCTTCCAGGTGCAGTACGTCATCCGGCCGCAGACCGAGGAGCTGCCCGACTACCGGGGCTACGCCGGCCGCATTCAGAGCGGCACCTACCAGGCCGGCGACCGGGTGCGCATCTGGCCCTCGGGCCTGGAAACGGTGATTGAGGCCATCGAAGTGAACCAACAGAAAGTGGCCACTGCCAGTGCGCCGCAGGGCGTGGTGCTGCGCCTGCGCGACGACGTGGACGTGAGCCGGGGCGATACCATCGTACCCACCGCCGCCCACCCAACCGTGGTGCGCGAGTTGGAAGCCACGCTATGCTGGATGGATGAGCGGCCCCTACGCGCCGGCCGCAAGCTACTGGTGCAGCACCATTCTGCCACGGTGAAAGCGGCGGTGACGACCATCCTGCAGAAAACCAACATCGAAACCTTCGAAAGCCAAGGCACCGATGAGGCCAAACTCAACGACATCGTACGGGTACGCCTGAAAACCGCCCTGCCGCTGGTGGTGGATGAGTACCGCCAAAACCGCGTGACCGGCGCTTTCATCCTCGTCGATGAGCAGACCGGGGCCACGCTGGCCGCCGGCCTGGTAGCGGTTACCGACCCGGAGTACTTCACCGAGGAAGTGCCGGCCGAGGCCGCTTTTTCCATCTGACCGGCTATTCGGTGTAGGGTGCGGGGCTTGCCCCCGTCCGCCGTTCGCGCCGAAACAACGGAGCCGGGCAACCGCAGCACTGTAACCCTAACGCCGGGCGGGGCCAAGCCCCGCACCCTACAGACTTTAAAATCCAACCAGTATCATGGCTGATTCCCCCCTTTTCATTCCCCGCCTGACGGTAGTGGGCGCGGGCCCCGGCGACCCGGAGCTGCTGACGCTGCGCGGCGCGCGGGCTCTGGCCGAAGCCGACGTGGTGCTCTACGACGCGCTGGCCAACGATGCCCTGCTAGCACACGTGCGGCCCGGCGTGCCGCTGATTTTCGTAGGCAAGCGCAGCGGGTTCAAGGCTTACACGCAGGAAGGCATCAACGACCTGATTGTGCAGCAGGCCTACCGCCACGGCCACGTGGTGCGATTGAAGGGCGGCGACCCGTTCGTGTTCGGCCGGGGGCGCGAGGAAATGCTGTACGCCGAAGCGCACGGGCTGGCGACGGATTACGTGCCGGGCATCAGCAGCGCGGTGGCGGCAGCGGGCAGCGTGGGCATCCCGGCCACGCACCGGGGGCTGAGCGAAGGATTCCGGGTGCTGACGGCCACCACGGCCGACGAGCAACTATCGACGGCCCTGCTCGAAGCGGCCCAGACGCCCACCGTCACCACGGTCATCCTGATGGGCATGAACCGGCTGGCGGAAATCGCGGCCCTATTTGCCCGCTACGGCGGGGTCGACGTGCCAGCCGCCATCATCCAGAACGGCACCCTGCCCACCGCCCGCGGGGTGGCCGGCACCGTGGCCGATATCGCCGAACGGTC
>NZ_BAAGZM010000261.1:0-5726 GCF_054778495.1 Hymenobacter agri | reverse complement strand
GCTGGTGCGCACCGTGCAGGCCCGCATTGCCGATGCCAGCAAGCTGAGCGCCGCCAAAGACGGCCTGGCCGACCGCAGCCTACGCGCCGACGACCTCGTGCGGCTGCTGCGCACTACCAGTTCCGAGGCCTGCCGCATCGACCTCGCCACCTATGCCTACTCGCACGTGAGCGACCCCGAGAATTTCTACCGAGTGTACGACGTGTTTACCTCCGAAAGCGCGGCCCGTACGGTAGCCACGGCCGTGCATGACGACAATTACCGCCGCTAGCTTGACAAGCAAGCGCACAAAAAAGGCCCCTGTCGCGAAGACAGGGGCCTTTTTTATTATTGTCGGTTACGTGCTAGCGCAGACGGTCGGCGCTGCGCACCAGCTGCTCGTCGCGGCGGATGAAGCGGTTGGCCAGCAGGTTGAGCACCAGCGCCAGCGTGGGCAGGTAGAAGGCGATGAGGATTTCGCCTTCGAGCTTGATGTTGAGCAGCTGCTCGCCCTTGCTATAGAATAGGTACTCGGCGCCGAGCGTGGCAGTGATGAGGAGCAGGTTGACGGTGCCAAGCAGCAGTTGGCGCAGGCGGCTGCGGTACTGGAAAATCTCGAAGATGGCCAGCCCGGCCGAAGCGGCGGCCAGCACCCCAATCAGCCACACCGGGCCTACGTTGGTGGGAAGGTTCACGCCCTTGCTCACGTAGCCGAAGGCGGTGAGGGTAAGCTCCTGGCCGGTCAGCGGGTCGATTTTGTGCCACAGGGGCAGGGCCAGCAGGCTCAGCATGGCCAGGGCCAGCAGCAGCAAAAACACGCTTTGAATTCTTTGTATCATCTTTGTTGTAGTAAAAGAACGGGCCCGGGTATGCGCCGGGGCCACAAATTTAGCTTCATCCGGCGCTTGCGCCGCTATCAATACCTTACTAATGCCGAATGCATACATCGTGGATGCCGTGCGCACCCCGATTGGAAAATTCGCGGGCGCGCTCAGTAGCGTCCGCCCCGACGACCTGGCCGCCCACGTGCTCCGCGAGCTCATGCGCCGCAACCCGTCCGTTGATAAAAATGCCATTGAGGACGTGATTATCGGCGCCGCCAACCAGGCCGGCGAAGACAACCGCAACGTGGCCCGCATGGCCGCCCTGCTGGCCGGCCAGCGCATCACCGTGCCCGGCAACACCGTGAACCGCCTGTGTGCCTCGGGCCTGCAGAGCATCATGGACGCTGCCCGCGCCATCAAGTGCGGCGAGGGCGACGTGTACCTGGCCGGCGGGGCCGAGAGCATGACCCGTGCGCCCTTCGTGATGGCCAAGTCGGAGTCGGCCTTCGGGCGCGAGCTCACGGCCCACGACACCACCCTGGGCTGGCGCTTCATCAACCCCAAGCTGAGCAAGCTGCACTCCCCCTTTGCGATGGGCCAGACGGCCGAGAACGTGGCCAAGCAGTACGGCATCACTCGCGAGGAACAAGACCAGTTTGCCTTCGAAAGCCAGCGTAAATACGCCCGTGCACTCGAAAAAGGCCGTTTCCGCAAGGAGATTGTGCCGGTGTTCATCCCGAACCCCAAGGGCGATACGGCCCTGTTCGATGCCGACGAGCAGCCCCGTTTCTCACCCATCGAGAAGCTGGCCACCCTCAAGCCCGCCTTCCAGCCTGAGGGCGGGACAGTAACGGCCGGCAACTCAGCCGGCATCAACGACGGCGCGGCCGCCGTGCTGCTGGTGAGCGAGGACGCGCTGAAGAAGTACAACTTGAAGCCGCTGGCCCGCGTGGTGGCTTCGGCCGTGACGGGCGTGGACCCGGCGGTGATGGGCCTGGGCCCGATTTCGGCCACCCGCAAGGTGCTGGAGCGCGCCGGCCTCACGCTGGCTGATATCGACCTGATTGAGCTCAACGAAGCCTTCGCCGCCCAAAGCATTGCCTGCGTGCGCGAGCTGGGCCTCGACATGGCCAAGGTGAACGTGAACGGCGGTAGCATTGCCATGGGCCACCCGCTGGGCAGTTCGGGCGCGCGCATCACGGCCACGCTGCTACATGAGATGCACCGCCGGGGCGAAGGCATGCGCTACGGCCTAGCCGTGATGTGCGTGGGCGTGGGCCAGGGTGCCGCCGTGATTTACGAGAAGCTGTAAAAGCGCAAGCCGGAGGCCGCTGCCCCAACAAAGTAGATCGTCCTGGTGCGCTCGTCGCAGCAGGACGGTCTTTTTTGCGCCCTATTCATCTTGTTCCAGCCTTGTTTTCACCCGCACCGATAGCGGTGACCCGCTCTCAAAAAACCCAAGTGGCGAGTGGTTATTCTACTACTGGACCAGGGAATTATGCGCCGCACTGTTAAAAACAAACACGTTCACGTTAGCCTGGCACATAGTTAAATAGCCGTTATTTGTGGAGCTGCGCGGGTGCGTGGCCGTCATTTACTCTTTTCGTTTTCTTCTATGATGAAGCTCTCCTCTCTTTCGGGGCGGCTGGCGGCGCTGGGGCTGCTGCTGGCCACGGCCGGCGCAGCCCAGGCCCAAACCTTTGCCCCGGCGGTGACTTACGCCACGGGCAATATTCCGCAGGATATTGTGGCGGCCGATGTGAACGGTGACGGCCGGCTCGACCTCATCAACGCCAATTCAAATTCCAATAGCGTGGGGGTGCTGCTGGGCTCGGCCACTACGCCGGGCACGTTTCCGGCCACGGCCACTTTTTACGGCTCGGGCGGCAACTTTCCGGTGGGGCTGGGCGTGGGCGATGTGAATGGCGACGGCCGCCCCGACATCGTGGTCGATAACGCGAACAGCAACAATGTGAGCGTGCTGCTGGGCTCGGCCACCACGCCGGGCACGTTTCTGGCGGCAGTGTCGTACGGCAGCGGCGCTACGGCCCCCCGGGGCCTGGGCCTGATTGACCTGAACGGCGACGGCCGCCTCGACATTGTGGTGGGCGGCAGCGACGCCAACATTGGCGTGCTGCTGAACCAGGCCGCCACGCCGGGCACCTTTGGCCCGGCCGTCACCTACACCAGCGGGGTAGCCACCGACGGCATTGCGGTGGGCGACGTGAACGGCGACGGCCGGGCCGATGTGGCCGTGACGGGCTTCCAAACCACCAACACGATTACCGTGCTGCTGAACTCGGCGGCTACTCCCGGCACGTTTCCGACGGCAACGGCGTACAACTCGGGTGGCGTGAAGCCGCGGGGCGTGACGCTGGCCGACGTGAACGGCGATGGCCGGGCCGACATCATCGCGGGCAACGAAACCAGCAACACCGTAGGCGTGCTTTTCAACCAAGCCGCCACGCCGGGCACCTTCGGCACGGCTGCCATGTACGCCAGCGGCGCCAGCGGGCCGGATGGGGTGCGCGTGCGCGACATGAACGGCGACGGCCGCCCCGACATTGTGGCCACCAACTACAACGTGAGCAGCGGCACCACCGTGAGCGTGCTGCTGAACTCGGTGGCCACGCCGGGCACGTTTGCCACCGGCACCACCTACAGCAGCGGCGGCCAGGGCCCCGTGGGCCTGGCCCTAGGCGACCTGAACAACGACGGCCGCTCCGACATTGCCGCGACCAACGTGCTCAGCTCCACGGTGGGCGTGCTGCTGAATACAACGCTGTTCAACACGCCCACGCTCACCAGCCTGAGCCCCACCAGCGGGCCGGCCGGTACCAGCGTCATCCTCACGGGCACCAACTTTACCGGGGCCACGGCCGTGAGCTTCAACGGCACGGCCGCGACGGCCTTCACGGTGAACTCGGCGACCCAGATTACGGCCACCGTGCCCACTGGCGCCACCACCGGCCTGGTGACGGTGACCACGCCGGTGAGCACCAGCAACGGCGTGACCTTCACCGTGACCTACCCCGACCTGGTTATCAGCACGCCCGGCCAGAGCATTGCGGCGGGCACCTACAACAGCATCACGGTAACCGGAACCGGCACGGGCACGCTGGCCGGCAACGTGGTAGTGAACTCGAGCACCATCATCAACAGCGGCGGCACCCTGAACGACGGCTGCTTTGTGCTGAGCGGCGGCGGCGACTTCACGCTGGCCCCGGGCGGCACGCTGGGCATCTGCAACGCGCAGGGCCTGAGCAGTACCGCCGGCCAGGGCACGCTGCAAAACACGGGCTTCCGCAGCCTGTCGACCGATGCAACGTACGTGTACAACGGCACGGCAGCCCAGGTCACGGGCGGGCAGCTACCGTTCCAGGTGCGCAGCCTCACCAGCACCAACAGCAACACCGTCACGCTGAGCCAGGCCGTGAGCGTGGCGCAGGTGCTCACGCTCAACGCCGGCAGCCTGAACCTGAACGGCCGGACGCTGACGCTGCTCAGCAACGCCAGCGGTACTGCCCTGGTGGCCAACCCGGGTTTCGGCTCGGTGATTGGTAATACTGTGGCTGTGCAGCGCTACATTGACCCCAGCCTGAACCCCGGCCTGGGCTACCGCCACCTGGTGGCACCGGTGGCCGGGGCCACCGTGGCGGCCTTCGGCTCGGGCGGCACCACGCCGGTTGTCAACGACGCGTATAATGCCGCAGCCGACCCCGGTTCCGTCAATCCGTTCCCCACCATCTACCGCTACGACCAGAGCCGGCTGGCGACTTCGCCCGCCACCACGCTGTCGGCGTTCGACAGGGGCTGGGTATCGCCGACCGACCTGAGCAACGCGGCGCAGCTGGCTACCACGGGCTTCACGGTGCAGCTGCCCGGCGCCAGCACGCTGAGTTTCACCGGGCAGGTTGGCAACGGCAACGGCTCCATTTCGCTGAGTAGCAACAGCGACGCCACGGCGGCCAACGCGGGCCTGAACCTGATTGGCAACCCCTACCCCGCCCCGCTGGACCTGAGCACCATCACGGCCGGCCAGCGCGCCAACATGGACGCGGCGTTTTACGTGTTCGAAAGCACCTCGCAGTACGGCGGCAGCTACCGCACCTATATTAACGGCGTCGGGACCAACTCGCTCGTGGGCACCGCCCAGGCCTTCTTCGTGCGCGTGACGGCGGGCCAGACCAGCGGCTCGCTGGGACTTAGCAACGCCAACCGCGTCACCACCTTCGGCCAGCAGGCCCCCGTACGCCGCACGGCCGAAACCCGCCCGCTGGTGCAGCTCGACCTGAAGGGCACCACCGGCCTGGCCGATGCCTTCATTGCCTACGCCCAAGGCGGGGCCACGGCCGGCTTCGACGGCGAGTACGACGCCCCGAAGCTGGCTAACTCCTCAGGGCTGAACCTGAGCAGTACCGCAGCTTCGGGCGAGCGCCTGGCTATTGAGGGCCGGCCCGAGTTTCTGGCCGCTACCGTGCTGCCGCTGAGCGTGGGCGTACCCGCCGCTGGCACCTACACCATCACGGCCACCCAGCTGCTAAACCTGCCCGCGGGCCTCGACGCTTACCTGCGCGATGCTCAAACCGGCCAGACCGTGAACCTGCGCACCCAGCCCAGCTATTCGTTCACGGCCACGGCCGCCCAGGCCAGCGGCCTGCTCGTGGAAGACGACCTGCGCACGGTGCTGCAACTACCGCTGGTGGCGGGCCGCTGGTTCGATAAGAGCGACGACGCGGCCGCGACGCCGCCCGCCGTCATTACCACTGACCTGGCCGCGCGGCTGTTTCCGCAGCAGTCGGCACTGGGGCAGGTGGTGAAGCGCAACGGCAGCGAATACCGCGTGGTGGGCCTCACCGGGCCCATGCGGGCCGACGACCCGCTGAGCGAAGGCCGCCCGGCCATTCTGAGGCGGGTGAGCCC
>NZ_BAAGZM010000260.1:0-5741 GCF_054778495.1 Hymenobacter agri | reverse complement strand
GCCCGGCGCGGGCTTTGCCAGCAGCGGTGCGGCCGGCGGCGGCCTGGTTATGGTGCGCGTGGGCTCGATAACCGGCGTGGGCAGCATTCTGGCCAACGGGGCCGATGCCAACAACACGGTACTGAACGATGGCAGCGGCGGCGGTGGCGCCGGTGGCTCCATCCTCGTGACGGCGACCAACAGCCAGGCTGGTCTGGCCAACCTTACCCTGACGGCTAACGGCGGCACGGGTGGTACTAACACGGGCGGCGGCGCGCTGCACGGTCCGGGCGGCGGCGGCGGCGGCGGTATTATCCTGACCACTGGTCCGGTAGCGGCGGCTTCGATGGCCAATGGCGCAGCCAACGGCACGACAACGGCCAGCAATGATGCTTATGGTGCCGAAGCCGGCGTGACCGGTGTGGCCAACCCGAGCATCAGCAACAGCATTGCCAACAGCGTAACGGGTTCGAGCTGCATCGCCGATGTAGCCACCACCATCACCGGTCCGGTGAACGCAAACGCTGCTTCAACGGTGACGCTGAACGTGAACTACAGCAACATTGGGACGCAGACGGCCACCGGCCTCGTCCGCACGGTGTCTTTCCCAGCCAATACGCTGACGGCGGCTCCTACCGTAACGGCTAACTCGGCGGGTACCACCAGCGCTATTTCGGGTTCGGCTGCTGCGGGCTATACGGTAACGTTCACGTCGACTCCCAACTCGTTCGCCGCCGGTGCCACGAGCACCGCGACCATCACCTACACGGCTCCGGCTACGGGTTCGGTGACGGCTACTTCCACCGTGTCGACGACGACCAGTGAAGGTGGTCTGACTGCTAATAATACCTCGGCTGTAACGACCTACGTTGGCCTGGTCGCTGATGTGACCACGGCGCTCACGGGCCCGGCTCTGGTAACGCCTGGCCAGCCCACGGGCAACTACACGGCAACCTTTACCAACGAAGGCCCCTCGACGGCCGCCACGGTTACCCGCAAGGTGACGCTGCCCGCCGGCGCAACCAACGTATTCGTTAACGGCGTGTCTTACACTGCCACCGGCGGGGTAATTGACTTCGACAACGGGGTGCCGCTCGCTACGCTCGCCAGTGGCGCCAGCAACTCGTTCACGTTCAGCTTCACGCCGGCCAGCGGTGCAACCGGCAGCCAGAACATCACCAGCAACGTGACCACGGCTACTTCGCAGGGCCCCGACCGGGCTCCGAATGCTGCCACGCTGGCCGTGAATGTGGCGCCCACGGCTAACGTTTCGGCGGCCATCACGGCTACGACCACTTCGGTGGTGGCCGGTACGCTGGCTTCGGCTGGCACGGCGGCTACTTTCACGGCTACCTTCAACAACAGCGGCCCCGCCACGGCGGCCGGTGTGGTGGCTACGGTGCAGCTGCCGGCGGGCCTCACCAACGTGAGCGCTACGAATGGCGGCGTGTATGACCCGGCCACTGGCCTGATTACCTACGCTGGCCTGACTTCGATTGCCAACGGTACGCCGACCACCTCGGTCATCAAGTTTGATGCTCCGGCCACTGGCCCGGTAGTGGCCACGGCCGCCGTATCGACCACGACCAGCGAACTGGGCCAGACGGCCAACAACCAAGCCACGGCTGCCATCGCCGTGACGACGGGCTTCGACCTGACCACCACCCTTACCGGCCCTGCCTCGGCAGTGGTGGGCGACCTGGTGACGCTGGCCGTGACGACGACAAACAACGGCCCCGGCGTCGCTGCCAACGCTATTCAGACGTTGCAGCTGGCATCCGGCCTGACCAATGTGTACGTGAGCAACGGCGGGGTATACAACCCGTCGACGCTGACGCAGACCATTGTATCGAATGGGGTTAGCTACTCGGTGCCGGGTGGTGGTGTGGTGTTCCCAACGGTGCCCAGCCTGCCCGCCGGGCAGACGGTGCCCAACTCGGTGAGCTACACGCAGCCGGCTACGGCCTTCGCGCCCTCGGCGCTGGTTACGCCGAACACGACCGGCGCCGGCGACAGCAATACCGGCAACAACACGGCTTACCTGAACGGTGCCGCTGCCTCGACCACGCTGACCAATGCTACCTCGGCCGGTGGTATTGCCAACGCTTACACCCGCATCAGCTCGTCGGTAGCCAGCACTTCGGTGGGCGGTGCCGTTACGCTGACGGTAGTGACCGGCAACAACGGCCCGGCCCAGGCTACGGGCGTTACCCAGCGGGTACAGATTCTGCCCGGCTTTACGGCCGCCGACCTGCAGGTGAACGGCGCTTCGGGTACGCTGAACACGACTACCAACCTGATTGAGTTTGGCTCGAGCAGCCTGACCTACAACCCGGTAACCGGTGTTGTGACCTTCCCGACGCTTACCAACGGCACGGCTGGCAGCACCAGCGGTACCAGCGTAAGCAACACGATTACCTTCAACGCCCCGGCTACGGTGGGTAGCAATGGCCAGCTGCTGGCCATGGCCGCCGTGAGCACGACCAACACCGACCCCGTGCCGGCCGACAACGTGTCGTCGGTAGCCGTGACGCTGCTGCAGCGCACCGACCTGGCTACCACCATTGTGGGCCCGAGCACCGCGACGGCAGGCCAGACGGTACAGTACACCGCAACCTTCAGCAACAATGGTCCGATGGACGCCACGGGAGTAGCCGCCACGGCGCAGCTTCCTGCCGGCCTGGGTGCTGTAACCGTGACCGACGGTGCCGGCAATGCCGTAACCGCTACCTACAACGCCACCACGGGCCAGCTCACCCTGCCGGCTACGGCTACGCAAGCGGCTGGTTCGACGCAGGTGTTCCGCATCTCGTTTGCCGCCACCAACTCGAACCTGACCGTGAGCAGCAGCGTGCGCTCGACCAGCACCGATGTGGTGGCTGCCAACAACAGCGCCAGCACCACGACCAGCATTGCCGGGGCCGCCGACCTGGCCACCACGGTGAGTGGCCCGGCCACGGCCACCGTAGGCAACCCCGTTACCTACACTGTGCTGACAAACAACCTGGGCACCACACCGGCAGCCAACGCAGTATCCACGCTGCAGCTGGCAACGGGCTTCACGCCCGCCACGCTGCAAGTGAATGGCCAGACGGGTACGCCGGTGGGTGGCGACGTCAACTTCGCCGATGGCTCGTTCTACGATGCGTCGACGGGTATCATCACCTTCCCGAGCATTGCCAGCTTCGCGGTTGGGGCCAGCACGGCCAACTACGTGACCTTCCTGATGCCCAGCAACCCCACCAACGGGGCCAACAACGGGCAGATTGCCGGTACGTCGACGGTTACGTCGGACGCCTCCGACCCGGTGGTGAAGAACAACAGCTCGGGCATTGCAACCAGCATTTCGCCCGTTACCTCGGCCACGGCCGACCTGACGGCCAACGTAACGGCCTCGGCTACCTCGGTGGCCGCTGGGGGCAACGTGACCTTCACCGCAACCTATGGCAACGCTGCGGGCAGTGCGACCGCGGGTATCAATGTGCGCCCCACGCTGCAATTACAGCCCGGCCTGGCATTGACCGACATTCAGGTAGCCGGCCAGACCGGTACGCTGAACAACGGCATCATTACCTTCAGCACAAGCGGTGCCACCTACAACCAGACGACGGGCGTCGTGACTTTCCCGACGATTGCCAGCCAGGCTGCGGGCAACAGCGTAGCGTACGCGGTGAAAGTGAACGTACCCACCTCCGGGCCGCTCACGGCCGTGGCCACGACGACTTCGGACACGAGCGAGCCCAACACGGTAGCGGCCCAATCGAACAACACGTTCTCGGTACCCGTCACCATCACCCCGACGTTTGATGTGGTGACGGCGCTGGCCGGCCCGGCTTCGGCCGTGGTGGGCAGCAGCCAGACCTACAGCGTGACGACGACTAACAACGGCCCGTCGCCCACCGGCAGCGCCACCACGCAAACCGTGACGGTACCGGCCGGCCAGACGCCGACCAACATCACCAACGGTGGTGTGTACTCGAACACGAACAACACGATTACCTGGACCATTCCGGCCGGCCAGGCCGCCGGCGCCGGCGGGGCCGTGGCCAACAGCTTCACCATTACGCAGCCGGCCGGCGGCGCTTCGCTGACGGCTACGGTGAGCAACCCGACCGAGAGCAACACCGGCAACGACGTGGCTTACCTCAACGGTGCTGCTGCGCCCACGGCAACCACTGTGGCCAACCAGCCCCCGCTGGCCTACGCCGTGGTGAACTCCTACCAGAGCGCCACCGGCAGCACCAACAACCCGATGGGCAACACCGTGGCCAACAACCCGGCTACGCCCAATGGCCTGCTCATCTCGCCGCTGGTAGCCACCGACCCCGAGAATGCTCTGAGCACTACCGTACCGTATACCATCACCAGCCTGCCCACGGCAGCCCAGGGTGTGCTGTACTACGACAACGGTGGTACCTATGCCGCGGTGACAGTGAACAAAACGCTGACGGCTGCCCAGGCTGCTACGCTGCGCTTCCTGCCCAACACGAGCTTCACGGGCAATGCCTCGTTCACGTACCTGAGCACCGACGCCGCGGGCGCCCAGTCGCCGGTGGTGAACTACACCATCCCGGTAGCGACCGACCAGTCGACGACCTATTCGACCTACAACGGCAGCAAAGGCCTGGCCACGAACAAGTACCTGACCGGCGACATTCTGGCTCAGACCATTGACCCGAACACGGCCCAGTACAACAGCGCCGGCCTCATCTACAACGCCACCACCGGCGTGCTGCAGAGCGGTGCTGCCAACGGCCTGCCCACCACCGGCACCAACGCTGTGCTCGTATCGGGCACGCTGCCGACGGGCGTGAGCCTCGACCCGGCTACCGGCCGCATCTACGTGAGCGATGCTTCGCTGCTGCCGCAGCGCCGCACCGCCCAGAGCTTCACCGTGAGCATCCGTACCACCGACATCAACGGGGGTACCAACACGGTGCCGGTGACCTTCACCATCGGTGCCTACCCGCTGCCGGTTGAGTTGACGGCTTTCACGGCCACCGCCAAGAACCTGGATGCCCTGCTGGCCTGGAACACGGCTTCGGAGAAGAACAGCGACCACTTCGACGTGGAGCGCAGCCTGAACGGAACCGACTTCGTGAAGATTGACGAAGTGAAAGGCCAGGGCACGAGCACTGCTTCGACCGACTACGCCCGCACCGATGCCGGCATCGGCGCCAAAGCCGAGGGCCTGGTGTACTACCGCCTGAAGCAGGTAGATGCCGACGGCACCAGCAGCTACTCGCCCGTGCGCAGCGTGCGCTTCGGCAAAGTAGTGCCCGCCATCAGCCTGTTCCCGAACCCGGCTGCCAGCGCCACCACCCTCGACCTGATGGCCCTGCCCGCCGGTTCGTACCAAGTGAGCGTGCTGGATGCTGCCGGCCGCATCGTGCTGCACACCACCCTGGACGCGGGCCTGACCCACGCCCTGCAGCTGAACACCATTGCCAGCGGCAGCTACACGCTGCTGGTACGCGGCACCAACGCCGGCCAGGTAATCAACCTGACCAAGCGCCTCGTGAAGGAATAGCCTGTCGGCTTTCCGCCAATGCTCAAAAGGCCCTTCCCAGTCGGGAAGGGCCTTTTTTATTACCCTTAGACCAAGTTGCGCGCAACCCCAACCCGGTTTAGCGGGTTTAGCCAGCCACTACGTTCCTTTTTGGCCTGAGCGATGGATTTTGATTACGATGTATTGGTGATTGGCGCGGGCAGCGCCGGGCTGTCGGCGGCCCTCACGCTGGGGCGCTGCCTGCGCCGCGTGC